>CAYGYF010000030.1:0-13540 GCA_964354065.1 uncultured Dehalococcoidia bacterium
CGCTGGTGGGCGAATACTGGCCCTTGGTCAGGCCGTAGATCTGGTTGTTCTCCACGATCTGGGTG
This sequence comes from uncultured Dehalococcoidia bacterium, assembly GCA_964354065.1. GTDB lineage: Bacteria > Chloroflexota > Dehalococcoidia > SM23-28-2 > SM23-28-2 > JAUYDU01. The sequence goes on from CAYGYF010000030.1 coordinate 66, forward strand.
ATGTTCGGGTTGCGGCGGCAGGTATGCACGAAGTGGTTGCCGCCGATACCGTAGGAATCGCCATCGCCGTTGACCACGATGACGTGCAGGTTAGGGTTGGCGAGCTTGGCTCCGGTGGCCACTGCTAAAGGCCGGCCGTGGATAGTCATGTAGCCGTTGGCATTCATGTAGTCCGGGAGCTTGCTGCCGCAACCGATCCCCGAAACGAGAAGCACCTGATGCGGGGCGATCTCCAGGTCGGCCAGGGCCAGCTTTAGCGCCCGGAGGATGGCGAAGTCGCCACATCCAGCGCACCAGGTGATCTCTGTGGTGGTGTCATAGACCTTGGGATCCATCCTTGTGATCACCGCTCACCTCCTACTGCAATGCGGCCACAATGTCCTCGGGCGAGAAAGGCCGGCCGTCGTACTTGTTGATGCTTCGATCCAGGCTGAGCCCGGTTGACATTCGGATGAGGCGGGCCAGCTGCGACGTGTAGTTCTGCTCTACCGCTACCGTGTGGCGGCAGGCCCTCAGCATCCTCTCGGCCTCACCCTCGGGGAAGGGCCACAGGTCGGTGAAGTGGATCAGGTTGGCCCTGTCTCCGTTAGAGTTCAGCAGGTTGACCGCCTCTCGGCAGGGCCCATAGCTCGACCCCCAGCAGAGCAGAGTCAGGTCAGCCTGCTCCGGGCCGTAGCGCTTGGGCGGGCGGACCTCTCGAGCGGCCGCGGCCAGCTTGCGCATGCGCTTGTCCATCATCCGTCGCCGGTTCTCTATCTCCTCGGTGATGTGGCCGTACTCATCATGCTCGTCGCTGCTGGCAGCGTAGACCGCCTTGGGGTGGCCCGGCGCCGCTCGCGGCGAGATGCCGGACTCAGTAAAGGCAAAGCGACGGTAATCACCTTCCAGGCGCTCGAGGTCCTCCGCCGAGAGGAACTTGCCCCGGTCGATACTCACCGTCGCGAAGTCGATGGCCTCCTTGTCCAGGGTGCGCAGGGAGCTGGCCAGAAATTGGTCGGAAAGGATGATCACTGGACACTGATAGCGCTCGGCGAGATTGAAGGCCCGCCACCCGGCCTCGAAGCACTCCTCCACCGTGCCCGGCGCCAGTACGATGCGGGGGAACTCTCCCTGAGAGGCGTTGATGACGAAGAGCAGGTCGCCCTGCTCGGTGCGGGTGGGAAGCCCGGTAGATGGGCCGCCCCGCTGCGCCTCCACCACCACCAGCGGCACCTCGGTCATCCCTGCCAAACCGAGAGCCTCCGCCATCAGCGAGAAGCCGCCGCCGGAGGTGGCCGTCATCGCCCGAGCTCCCGCGTAGGAGGCGCCGATGGCCATGCAGACGGCGGCGATCTCGTCCTCCGCGTGCTTGGTGACCACACCGAACTCCCGGGGCAAGGCAGACAACCACTCTATGATGGTGGTGGCCGGCGTCATCGGATAGGCCGACATAAACCGACAGCCTCCCGCCAGGGCTCCCAGGCTGATGGCTTCGTTGCCGTTAACCAGCATGCGCGGGGGCGCCTCCCGGGGCTCCAACTTGTAGGGGAAGGCGGCGGCATAGCGTTCTTGAGCCTGGTCATAAGCTGCCTTCGCCACCGCCAGGTTGCCCTCCACCACCTGGGGGCCTTTCGCCTGAAAGTTGTCCCGAATGACGCTCTCCAGGTAGCTGAGTGGCCAGCCGCAGACGCCGGCGGCGGCAGCCAGCGCCGCCGTATTGGTCATGATGCGGCTACCGTGCTCCTCGGCGATGGCTATGAGGGGTATGGCGAAGCACTGGACGCCGCGCTCTCTCAGCGCGTCCTCGTCCACCTCTACCTTCTCCGGATAGATCACCGCGCTTCCCTCAGAGATGTTGTCCATGTGGAGGGGCACCGTCTCTGCCGTGAGGGCGAGAATGAGGTGCACGGAGTTGCTGTGGGAATAGATGGGCCGCTCCGACAGGCGGATCTGGTAGGAATTGTGCCCGCCGCGGATGCGGGACCGATAGTCCTGCATGGCAAAGACCTGGAGCCCGCCGCGCGCGAAAGCCTGACACAGGCCCGCTCCACTGGATTCCACCCCCTGGCCCGCGTCGCCCCCGATCAGGATGCTCATATCATTCGTTGTACCGGCCACATCGACCTCCCTTGGTCATCAGGCACGAGACCATCCAGCAAGGCAATGACAGAACCAGCGGGGCAAATACCATGATACGCACTGTCGCGAGCCTCATCAACAGCCGTTGACTGGGCATCATGGCGAGCCCACACAGTCTGAATACGAGGGCCGACATCCAGAAGTTTCATGGAACGCCATCGAGTGGCGATGGACTTGAGACGTACGCTTGGGGATTGGTGCTACAATATGGAACGCCATCGCGTGGCGACAGACTCGAGACGTAATGATGGGCAATTGGTGCTACAATGCGGTCCGGCGCGGTCAGACCTCTCGTTTCAGAGCCGACCCTAAGAGTTGACGGATCCCCGTGACTACTGGTCAACATGTGGAGAAGTGCCGGTCGGGGTTACGAGAGGGCCGTCAACTTGACAATAGCGCGGCAAGGTGCCAATATCGCGGCACCAGCTATCTCCATGGGGGGCGTCTTCGAGAGTCATCGGGGCGGAGGGGCAAGTTGAGCGCTGGCAGGCATCGATCGCACGGCCTTCCTGAGCGGGGGTCGGATGGCGTGCTCTCGATGCAGAACACCGGCCCTATATTCCCACCGTGTAAGCATTGACAAGGTCCATGTAAGGCGCAAAATCGATGTGCTCGCACTAATCGTGTCAGCGGGAGGCGGCCAGGTGCGCGGGAGCCGGGAAGACAGGAAGACAGGAATTGATCCGATCGGGGATGCCCCCTGGGGCACCCACTTCTGTCACTTTTATGAGACGAAAGCAGACTTGGTTGATCTCCTGGTGCCTTACTTCAGGACAGGGTTGGAGAATAACGAATTCTGTATGTGGATTACTTCAGAGCCTCTGAAAGTTGCAGACGCAGAAAGGGCACTGAGGAAGGGCTTGCCTGAGCTAGATGATTATATCGGGAAACAGCAGATCGAGATCCTGGACTACAGCGAGTGGTACATGAAGGGGGGCGAGTTTGACGCGGAGAGAGTGCTGCAAGGGTGGGTGGGAAAAGAACGGTCAGCGATAGAGAGAGGATTCGACGGCCTGCGCCTCACGGGGAACACCTTTTGGCTCGAGAAGCGCGATTGGAGGAGCTTCACTGATTACGAGGCGGCAATAAACAGTGTCATCGGACAGCATCGCATGATCGCCCTATGCTCGTACGCTCTGCACAAATGTGGCCCCCACGAGTTCATGGATGTAATCCGCAACCATCAATTTGCGCTCGTCAAGCGCGAAGGTGAATGGGAGCTTATTGCATCCTCGGCACTGCAGCTGACGAGACAGGCACTGCTGGAGGAGAGAACCCGCTACCAGACCCTGTTCGAGCAGGCCCCTGACGGCATCGTTATCATCGACCCTGAGACTAGAGGGTTTCTCGAGTTCAATGGCGCGGCACACAGGCAGTTGGGATATTCACGAGAGGAGTTCGCCAGGCTGCGGCTTCTGGATATCGAAGCGGCCGAGGAGCCCGCGCAAACAGGCGCGCACGTTCAGAAGGTGCTGCGCTTGGGGAGGGATGATTTTGAGACCCGGCACCGTGCCAAGGACGGCGAAATAAGAGATGTTCTGGTTACGGTGCAGACTGTCATGTTGTCCGGGCGTCCTGTTTTTCACGGCATCTTCCGGGACATCACCGAGCGCAAGCGGGCGGAGGAGACCCTGGCCGAGCAGAGGCTGCTCGTGGAGGCGGTCCTGGACCAGGCCGCTGATGCCATCATGGTCTGCGGTGCTGAAGGGACGCTCCTGTTTGTGAACGCGGCGGCCAGGCGCATGACTGGGCTGAGCCCCGGGGAACTGATCCACACGGCCCGTTGGGGGGCCTTGTACAACTCCGACGGGCAGCCTGTTGCCCGCGGGGACCAGGCTCTCGCCAGGGCACTGCGCGGGGAGGTGACCATCGGTCTGGAGAGGCGCCTGGTGCGGCCCGACGGCAGCTCCTCCGCCGCACTGGTCAGCGCGGCCCCGGTTAGAAACGCCGAGGGCGAGATCGTGGCCGCCGTCTCGACGGTCACGGATATCACCGACCGCAAACAGGCCGAGGAGGCGCTGCGCGAACACCGCGAGGACCTGAACCGGGCCCAGGCGGTGGCGCACACCGGCAGCTGGCGCCTGGATGTGCGGCGCAATGAATTGCTGTGGTCCGACGAGACCCACCGGATGTTTGGCATTCCCAAGGGAACGCCGATGACTTACGAGACGTTTCTCCAGGCCGTTCACCCGGAGGACCGCGAGTATGTGGACCAAGAGTGGACGGCGGCGATGCGCGGCGAACCCTACGACATCGAGCACCGCATCGTCGTCGGCGACACCGTCAGGTGGGTCCGCGAACGGGCCGAGTTGGAGTTCGACAAGGGCGGGACGCTGCTAGGTGGATTCGGGACGGTCCAGGACATTACCGAGCGCAAGCGGGCAGAGGAGGAGCTAGAGAAGCTCCGGAGCGAATTCGTGGGCATCGTGACCCACGAGTTGAAGACCCCCCTCACCGCCATCAAGGGCTCGGCAGCCACGGCTCTGGGGAGCCGCAAGCCCCTCAGTGCCGAGGAGAGCCGGGAGCTTTTCCAGATCATCGACGAGCAGGCAGACCGCCTGCGGGACTTGGTGAACGATCTTCTGGACATGACCCGCATCGAGGCTGGCACCCTATCGGTTAGCCCCGAACCGGTTGATCTGGGGGCGATACTAGAAGAAGCGCGTGCCAGCTTCGTCCGCAGCGGCGGCCGCCAGCCGGTTGAACTGGAGCTACCCGATGACCTCCCCACCGTCAACGCCGACCGCCACCGGGTGGTTCAGGTGCTCACCAACCTCCTCAGCAACGCGGCCAAGTCGTCGCCGGCGACAGCGCCCATCGCTATAGCTGCGGAGCACGACCCAATACAGGTCACGGTGCACGTGCGGGATCTAGGCCGGGGGATCCCCGCGGAGAAGCTGCCCCTCCTGTTCAAGAAATTCGCCCAGATCCACGAGGATACCGGCCGGTGGCTTGCCGGCACCGGCCTAGGGCTGGCCATCTGCAAAGGGATCGTGGAGGCCCACGGCGGGCGCATCTGGGCCGAGAGCGGTGGCGAGGGGCAGGGCTCTACCTTTAGCTTCACCCTCCCGGTAGCCATCGAGACCAGCATCAGGAAGCTAACGGACGAAGCCCGGCAGGCCGTGCATCTGAGTAGGGTCCGACGGGCGGGCGGACGGACGCGCGTGCTGGCCGTGGATGACGAACCGCAGATCCTGCGCTATCTCCAGCGCTCACTGGAGGAAGCGGGATATCAAGCCATTGTCACCAGCGACCCCTCTCAAGTCACCAAGCTGGTGGAACTGGAGGAGCCAGACCTGGTGCTCCTGGATCTCCGGCTGCCGGGGACCAGCGGTTTCGAGCTGCTCCAGCGGATCCGGGAGTTCTCAGAGGTGCCGGTCATCTTCCTCACCGCCAGCGGTAGGGATGAGGACACGGTCCGCGCCCTCAAGATGGGGGCTGACGACTACATCACCAAGCCTTTCTCGCCCTCGGAGCTGCTCGCCCGCATTGGGGCGGCGCTGCGGCGACGGCTGCTGCCGGACCTGCTGGAGGTACGGCCGCCGTTTCGGCTGGGTGACCTCACCATCAACTTCACCGAGCGGCTGGTCAGCGTAGGGGGCCGGGAGGTCTCCCTCTCCCCCACGGAGTACAAGATCCTGTACGAGCTAACGACCCATGCCGGCCGTGTGTTAACGCACGACCAACTCCTCCACCAGGTTTGGGGGCCAGAGTACTCGGGGGAGACGGAGCTGGTCCGTTCCTTCGTTCGCAACCTTCGGCGAAAGCTGGGTGACGACGCCCGGCATCCCAGATACATCTTCACGGAGCCTGGTGTGGGCTACCGGATGCCGTCGCCGAAGGCGTGAGCGGTCTCCTTCCCCAGAGCGTCGTCATCGCCAGCCGTCACGTCTGACGGCCCGCCAAGAGGTCGGCTGACAGCTCAGGACTCCAAATCCTCTCGCTTCTCATCGCTTCTGGACGTTCACGCTTCTCTCACAACACCTAGCCTCATTTTCACGGCCCTTGCACAACGGTGTGCCACCATAGTCGTTGCCATGACGAACGCAAGAATCGTGCGAGCGACAGACGAAGAGTTGATGGCCCGCCTGGCGACACGGGACATCGAGGCCTTCGAGACTCTATACGATCGCTATGGCACGCTGGTCTATTCGACAGCCCTGCGGGTAATGGGAGACGCTCACCTGGCCGAAGACATAGCCCAGGAGGTGTTTCTGCGCATCTGGCGGCACCCCGACCGCTACATATCCCAGCGAGGCCGCTTCGTCCCCTGGCTCCTGAGCGTGGCCCGCAACGGGGCAGTAGACCAGGTGCGGGCGCGTGGTCGTCGGTACCGCCACGAAATCGCCACTGAGGAGCCGGAGCGAGAGATCCCCGCCAATGACGGCCACGACCCGGCCCTCATGGCGGAGTTGGCGGACGAAAGACAGAGGGTGCGACAGGTGTTGGCCAGACTGCCGGCGGAACAGAGAAAGACCATCGAAATGGCCTACTTCGGGGGTTATACACAGCAGGAGATCGCCGCGCTGTTGAGCGAGCCCCTGGGGACGGTGAAGACGCGCATCCGCTTGGGGATGCAGAAGCTCCGCGTTCTGCTGGCGCCCGAAGTGGAAATGGCAAGTTCTCGGAGCGCCCAACAGCGGCAGGGGAGGACAGCCATGAGCAGCATCCCAACGGCCTCCCGATGAAGAGGGGACAGCCATCGTGCTAATCCCCAAGGGCGTGGCCGATCGTATCACTGTATGAGCCATCGAGGGGCGCCCCGGGGCGCATCGGCAGGGCGCCGAGCGAGGCCCAGGGCAAGCTTGGAGAACCGCAGGGGGAAAAGAGGAGATGAGTGATGACCGCTAGAACAGAGAGTGCCAAGCCTCCAGGGATGGGAGGCTTCCGCCTGGGGCGTCTGGCTGACATCGACATCGTGGTGCACTGGAGTTGGTTCTTGATCTTCTTCCTTCTGGCCTGGTCGCTGGCAGAGGGTCTATTCCGAAACGACTACCCCACCTGGACCACGGCTGAGCTCTGGCTGGCAGGGGCCGCCACCAGCCTGCTGCTCTTCGGCTCCGTCCTGGTGCATGAGTTCGCTCACGCCGTGATGGCCCGTCGTCAAGGGATAACCGTGAGCAGCATAACCTTGTTCATATTCGGCGGCGTGTCGTCCCTCACGGAGGAGCCGGAGCATCCCAAGCAGGAATTCCTCATCGCAGCCGTTGGGCCGGTCACCAGCTTTCTCCTGGCGGGCCTGTTCGGAGTCGCAGGGCTGGCGCTGCGGGGTACGGGAGTCGGAACTGCTTCCCTCTACCTCGCTTTCATCAACGTTCTTCTCGGCGTGTTCAACCTCCTGCCGGGCTTCCCACTCGATGGTGGCCGGGTCTTTCGATCGATAGCGTGGGCTCGAAAGGGCAACCTGCTGGAGGCCACGCGGCTCGCTTCTCTGGCGGGGATGGTCCTCTCTTTCCTGCTTATGGCCGGCGGCGTGGTGGCGATTCTGTTTGGTGCCTTCTTGACCGGCGTCTGGTTCGTGGTCATCGGCTGGTTCCTGCGCTCGCAGGCCGAGGGGAGCTTCCGGCAGATGGTGACGCGCGACGTGCTGGAGGGTATGTCCGTCACCGCGGCCCTGAGACGCGACGTTCACCCCGTGCCGCCGGAACTCAGCTTGTCCACTCTCTCCAATTATGTACTGGCTTACAATCAGCGCTGCTACCCGGTGATGTCCGATGACCGTCTGCTGGGGCTGGTTTGCCTGGGCGACCTCGGGAAATACCCTCGCGGCCAATGGCGCGCGCGAAGCGTTTCCGAGGTCATGACGCCGCGGGAGCGCCTGCAGGTAGTGCAGACTTCTGATGACCTGGCGAAGGCGGCAAAACTCATGGCTTCGATGGACATCCATCAGCTCCCGGTAATGGAAGACGGGCACTTTGCCGGTTTCGTCACGCGCTCCGATATCGTTCATTTTGTCCAGATCCGCAGCGAAATGGGTCGATCAGCACCGACGCACCAGCCCCAGAAGCCGGTCGGTATAGGGAGATGAAGGTGGTGACCGGTCAACACTCGGAGAGCCCTGTGGAGGTAGTAGAGCCGCACGAGTCCACCCCGGCCGTCATCCGGACACGTGGCCTGGTGAAGCGCTACCCGCCGGATACACTCGCGGTCGACCGCCTTGACCTTGACGTTTGGCGCGGGGAGTTTTTCGGGCTCCTCGGGCCGAATGGAGCGGGAAAAACGACAACCATCGGCATGCTCACGACGAGGATCCATTCCACTGCTGGGCAAGCGGCGGTCGCTGGGCTTGACGTTCGGACTCACCCTGTCGAGGTCAAGCGGGTGATCGGCGTCGTCACCCAGGACAACACGCTTGACCGGCGCCTGACCACTTGGGAGAACCTGTACCACCATGGGCGCTATTTCGGACTGAGCCGCGGTGTGGCCCGCGATGAAGCCGACCGAGTCCTCCACCTGATCCGCTTGGAGGACCGAGCACGCCATTTCGTCGATCAGCTCTCAGGTGGGATGCAGCAGCGCCTGCTCATCGGGCGGGCGCTCGTCCATCGGCCGAAGGTGCTGTTCTTGGACGAGCCAACCGCAGGGATCGATCCGCAAGGGCGTTTGGCGCTCTGGGGGATCCTTCTGGGCCTTCACGATGAGGGCCAGACGATCCTGCTCACGACCCACTATATGGAGGAAGCCGATGAGCTCTGCCAGCGCGTGGCGATCATGGACCATGGGCGCATCCTCGCCATGGGTTCCCCTGAGGAGCTAAGGCACTCGATCGGGGCAGAGACCGTCCTGAGCTTGCAGCTTGAGCCTGTGACAGAGGGCTTGCTGGCGGCGCTGGGAGCTGTCCCGGGCGTGAGGGCGCTAGAGAGCACCTCAGGCGGGGTAAGACTGTACGCCGACAGTGACCACGGCTTGTTACCCCAATTGATCCACACCGTCCTGGCCGAGGGCGTGGAGCTGCGGGACGTGTCTATCAGAACACCAACATTAGAAACCGTGTTCATAAAGCTGACCGGAAGAGAGCTGCGGGAATGACGGTGGAGGCGGTGACACTGGGGCAATCGCTCCGACAGCGTCCACCTTGGCTAGCATGGGCACAGACGTTCTTCGCTCTTCTGGAGCGAGACACGCGGGTGCTTCAGCGCGAACTTCTCCCGTTCCTGGCCCGCACGGCGATGCAGCCGTTCATGTTCGTGTTCGTTTTCGCATACCTGCTTCCCAAGATCGGGGAAGGGTCCCGCACGTTCGGGGACATCTTGGTCCCCGGCCTCATCGCTTCCGCCGTCTTCCTTCAAGGCATCCAGGCAGTTGCGCTGCCTCTGGTGCAGGAGTTCAGCCAGACCAAGGAGATCGAGGACCGGGTAATGGCGCCCCTTCCGGTCGCGGGAGTGGCAGTGGAGAAGATCGTCTTCGCATTCCTGCAAGCGTTGCTCTCGGCATTGGTGGTGTTCCCGCTGGTGTATGCGATTCCGCTGTCCAGGCCCCACCTCCACGTCAACCTCGCCGTTCTCCTGACGGTGCTGCCCCTGGCCGCGATCGTTTCCGCATCGCTTGGGTTGCTTATCGGAACCGTGGTAGGCCCGCGTCAGATCCCGCTCGTGTTCTCTTTGATCGTGATGCCGGTGGTTTTCCTGGGTGCCGTCTACTATCCTTGGGCACAACTGAAATCCCTCCGCTGGCTGCAAGCGCTCATCTTGGTCAACCCGCTGGTGTATATGAGCGAGGGGCTGCGGGCAGCACTGACGCCCCAGTACGGACATATGCAGTTCCTGGCGGTCTATCTTGGACTGATTGTCGGCGCTGCGGTGTGCACGTATCTAGGCATCCGACGTTTCATCAGCCGTGTGCTGTCTTAGCTTCGCAGGATCAGAACGCGACGGAAAGGACGCTTCAAGATGGACATTGGCCGCCAGCGGTACAGGAGGCGCTTCGAGAAACTGGTTGTGGAGGCGGTGGAGGCTTTACCTCAGCCTTTCCTCGACAGGCTGACCAACGTGGACATTGAGGTGAGAGACTGGCCTAGCCCGGAGGAGCTTCGGTCGGCGCGAGTTCCAGCGGGCGCGACGCTCTTGGGTCGCTACGTGGGCATTCCCCGCACAATGAGGGTGGCCTATCATTACGGCGGACACATGATTCCTATCAATCCGCCGACATAGCTGGACGACGAGCGCAGCCGGGATCCAAGTTGGGCGATTGACCATCCTTCAGGCCGAGTGAAATGGCGCAGGAAAGAGTCCACCTGGGCAAGATTGTGTTGTTCGGGTCTGGCGAGACCTCGGCCAGCGGTCGCGCCATCCACAACCGGTTGATGGCAGAGTTAACGCCTCCCATCGTGGTGGCCATCCTGGAGACCCCTGCTGGTTTTCAGCCGAATAGCGAGCATGTGGCGCGTGAGGTTGGGCAGTTCATCGAAGCTCGGCTCAAGAACTACCGCCCGGAGGTGCGAATCATCCCCGCTCGCAAGAAGGGGACCCCATTTAGCCCCGATGATCCCCGGCTTCTGAAACCGCTGTTGGACGCCAACTACATATTTCTCGGCCCAGGAAGCCCCACTTATGCGGTTCGCAACCTGAAAGCCACTTTGGCTCTTGAATACTTGATGGAGCGGCACAGGGCGGGCGCCGTCCTCTGTTTTGCCAGCGCTGCCACCCTAGCGGTGGGAGCCAAGGTCTTGCCGGTCTACGAGATCTTCAAGGCCGGCTCCGACCTATACTGGGAAGACGGGCTGAACATCTTCGGGTTGTTCGGTCTGGAGCTTGCCATCGTGCCGCACTGGAACAATACCGACGGCGGCGTCCACTTGGACACCAGCCGCTGTTTTATGGGGCGGCAACGCATGGAGCAGCTCAGGCAGCTCTTGCCCCCTTCTACAGTGATCCTGGGAATCGACGAGCACACCGCGCTGCTCTTCGACTTTCAGCAAGGCAAGGCGCGGGTGCTCGGCAGGGGAGGCGTCACCATCGCCTCCAAGTCCGGGGAGAAGGTGTATTCGACAGGCGATTCCTTTTCCCTCGCCGAGTTGGGTCCCTACAATCTTCCTCTCACCTACATCTCTTCCAGCGTGCCTGCTAGGGCACAGGTCCAGAAGCCTCTTCTGGTGCCACGAACGCTACCACCGGAGGTGGCCCGCCTGGTAGGTTTGCGCGAAGAGGCGAGGCAAGCCGGAGACTGGGCACAGGCTGACGCCTTGCGACAACAGATAGCCAAGATGGGATTCGAGATTGAGGATACGCGCGAGGGTCCTCGGTGGCGAGTGACTACTCGTGGCAATCATGATGGATGACATGGCCGCACGAAAGGTGGCTCCCTGCGCCTGCGGGTCTTGAGGGGCCCCCGTGGATTCAGGCCAAAGCAGGGGGAAAGCACTCATGGAAGCAGTTGATCGCAGGGATTTCCCTCTGGGAGCGCGAGTGCGATTCAAAGACGGCGCCGTCGGCCGCCTAAGGGGGCTCGAGGTCGGTACCGAGCCGTCGAGAGCGCTGGGCGCGATGGGATCCGCCTGCGGATTGCTCGCTCCGGGGCCGAGTTCGTCGGTTCACACTATCGCCCTGCTGCTGGGGCCCACATTCTCGACCGCAAGATCCAGTTCAACGTTGGCGAAGGCCCGGTGCAGCGTTCGGCGCTCGATCTAGCGGGCCTCATGATCGATGGGGTCACCAACCAGGTGGCCAATTTCGTCGGCATCAGCCTGGTTCAGCGAAGGAGGCTTCTGGTGCCGACTCCCAAAGCCATCTGGCAGGGGCCGGGCTGGATCTGGATCGACGTTGGCCCCGGAGGTGTGGCGAGGGCTTCCGCCCACACCTAATTGCGGAGAGCCTAGGCCAGGCGCCTTTCCACGGCCTCCCGGTTAATGTTCTTGAAGAACGCCTCGATGTAGTCAGCCCGCTTCAGCCCATAGTCGATCATGAAAGCGTGCTCAAAGACATCCATGATCAGGATGGGGAGGCAGCCCGTCAGGTGACCGGTCTCGTGTTCGTTGATCCACTGATTCATTAGCCTTCCGGTCACGTTGTCCTGGTAGAGTATGGCCCAGCCGATTCCGCGCATGGTGCCGGTGCCCTTGAAATCGGCCTCCCAGGCCTCGTAGCTACCGAAGTCCCCGCTCAGCTTGTCTCGCAGCTTGGCGAACTGACTCAGGTCTCCCTTGCCCCCGAGGTTCTCGAAATAGTACTCGTGGAGGCGCATGCCGTCGAACTCGAAGCCCATCCTCCGCTTCAGTTCGGCGTACTCAGGCGTGGCGAACTTCCCCTCCTTGGCCATGGAGCCAAGAAGGTCGAGCAGCCTATTGGTGTTGGTGACATACCCCTGATAGAGGGTGAAGTGATTCCTCAGCAACGTCTCGCTGAAGCCCTCCATCCCTATCAGGTGAGTGTAGTCCTTCGCTTCATAGGCCATGACCGTGACCTCCTTTCCTATTTCGCTCAGGCTTGGACACCGTTGAGCGGGGTATCATCATCTCTCTGAACTGCCTGCCGCTAGGGTCATGGAGGTGCGCGCTTTGCCGATAGAAGGTCCCATAGCATCGCCACAAGGTCCCAGGGGTCGAAAGGCTTGGCAAGGAAATGGTTCCCCAGGGGGCCGTACCGCCTGGTCGCCTCCTCACGGTCAAGAGCGGAAATGACGACCCAGACGGGTACGCTCCCTATTTGCCTCTCGGATTGCCGAAGCCAGTCCAAGACCGCCCCTCCCTGGCCATTGGGGAGTTGAAGATCGAGGACGGCGCCATCGGGGGGTTGTTGTTGTAGGATCTTTAGAGCCTCACCACCGGTAGTCACCTCGGTGGTGTCGAAGCCTGCCTCACGCAGACAAAGGCAGAGCATCTTGGCCACGCTTTCGCTGTCTTCGGCGATGAGAATCTTCGGGCTCGCATCGGTGCTCATGTTCATGATTCTAGATGGCAGGTGTGCAGTACGTGTGAATACCCCGGCGGACGGCATGAAAACGCCGTGAATGACGAAGGTCACGCAAAAGGGCAACGCGAACTACAAACCCGAGGTTATGGCCCGAGCCATTCCTGAAGCACAGGCCTAGCCGGCCAGCGAGCGCGACCCAACAGATGGCGGCGCTTGCGGCGCCAGACCGTTGTCATGGCTGCCCAAGGCCTCGCGGGAACGCTGCTTCTGAGAGCACCGTCCGTGTGCGCTGCCGCTCCGAGGCGAGCGCGTTGGGGCCCTTTGGAGGGCCGGGTGGGATTCGAACCCACGACTCCCGGATTGAGAGTCCGGGATCCTTCCGCCGAATTAGCAGCTCAACGGGATCAGGGGCCGCGAGCCGGTATGGGAGATGGTGAGACAGTAGACGAAGCGAGCCCCGACGACCTGCCTAGAAAGCAGGAGACCGCCCGTCGACGGCCCTCGCCTTGC
>CAYGYF010000031.1:0-13448 GCA_964354065.1 uncultured Dehalococcoidia bacterium
GCTGGGGCGCAAGACGCCGCCACTCGCGCTTCGCCTCTGGGCCGAGGTGCTCCGGACAGCGGGGAATCGCAGGCTTTGTCTGGGGTTCATTGGGGTTAAGGCGGTCAGAACGCAATGTTCCTTCAAGCGCCTTGAGCTTGGTTGGCTTAGGCTTCGCGCCCCGTCGACTCACCCTGCATACCCCCTTGGTCTAATCTGGCGACGCACACACGCGGCTGCCGCCACCAGTCCACGGCCCAAATCCTCCAAATTCTGGCCCCCCCTACCCCTATCTCTCTTCACCCTGGATACCCCCCTGGCCTAATCCGGCAATGCGCACGCGGTCCTGCCGCGCGTCCGACCGATTCTGATCTCCAGAGATTCTTTTGGCCCGGCCCCCGGTCTGGAGCGGGCCATGAAGCACGATTCCCTCGTAGTGTTCGGCACGAACTATGCAAGAATCGCCACCCCCTTATAAGGGGGGCGACTTGCATGCACACTTGCACGCTTCCACTTTTCCTTGCACTGAGGCCATTTTCGTATCTGTGCAACCGTGCAACCGTCGTCGTGCAGAGTCGTTGCCCACTTGCACGGTTGGAGGCCGCTTGCACACTTACTTGCACACTTCGGGCCGTCATCTCAGTCGATCCCTCCCGCCTCCTGATGAATGCCGCTAGGCGCGAGATCGCTGAGGACCCGTTGCACCGGAGGCTCACCCTTTCCGCCAGCGGCCTTGCTCTGATTCCATGCGACCAGCCGGTAGAGGTTAGCCCTGCCCTGCTTTCCAGCGTCCTCGAGCATGCGGTTGTAGCGGAGTTCCGGGATGGCGCCGCTGACTGCTCTTAGGGACAAGCCCGTGCCCTCCTTGATGGCGGCCTTGGTGAGCTTCGCTCCCTTGGGCTGGCGCTGGGCCCACTCCAGGATGGTGCGGGCAGAGGGCGTCAGCGAGGGTGGCGTGTCGTCGATGCTGAAGCCTTCCTCGCTACTGAATGACACCTTGATGGGTGCCCGTGGCTCGTCCCGGGTCTTGACCATCGAGATCTCGAAGCGCACGGGAACGTCGCTGATCTTCTTGGTGAAGATCATCTTGTCGGCCATCGCCGACTTCAGGCGGCCGCCGTAGAGGGCGTCGATGGGATCGTGCATTTTGTTGCCGGTGGCCTCCTTGCGGGTGTGGTCGAGGACCAGGACGGCGCACGGCAGCAGTTGGGGTAGAGCCTCGATGCGATCGAGGATGGGGCGGAGCTCGCGGCCCGTGAAGCCGTCGCCAGAATGGAGGTCGAGGAAGGCATCCAGGATGATGAGACGGGGCCTGAGCCGCAGCACCTCCTCGATGAAGGCATTGGCCGAGTCCTCGTCATCCAGGCGCAGGAACTGCCGCTCCCAGATGAAGACCGAGGCCTCCTGGATGCCGTAGGCCTGCATGAGCGTGGAGAGATAGCGCTGGAGCTTCTGGGGGTGGCAGTCCTCCTCGACGAATAGGACGGTGCCTTGGACTGTGGGGATGCGCCCGAAGAGCGGGCGGCCGGTGCCCACCGCCAGTGCGAACTCACCGGCCTCGAGGGTCTTGCCGTGGTTTATCTGCCCGTAGAGCACGGCGATGTCGCCGGTCGATAGCCAGCCTTCGACTATGGGCTCGCCGCTGCCCCAGTCCTTCTCCATGAAGTCGGAGAGCGGGCAGACGAGGGGATGGTGGGTCGCCTCGCTCCCCTCCTCGGCGTCGGTCCCTACAGTCGGCTCCTCCAGCGCCACGACGGGGCAGGCCTCCAGCGCCTGGATGAAGGCGTCGTGGTCGCCCCGGCATCGTCGCCACAAGTCGCTGACATCGCCCTTCTCTCCCAGGTCGTCGGGGAGGGTGAGGATCGATACCTGGAGGGCCTCGCGGGCGCAGGCCCGGCCGACGTCGATCGTTCCTCTTCTCCCGGCCTCATCCAGGTCGTAGACGAAGCAGAGGCTCCGGATGCCTCGGGCAAGGAGCTTGAGAATGGCCCTGGCGCTGGGCTCGCTGCCCTCCCCAGCCAGGAAGGTCACCGCCGCGTAGCCGGCCTCGAGCAGGGTGATGCAGTCGATCTGCCCGGCGGCGGCGTAGGCTGCTTCTTGGCCGGGAGCGATGTGGCTGAGCCCGAACACGAGGTCCTTGGCCCTGGCTCCCTTGGGGGACCACCAATGCTTCGGACCCTCGGGCCACCATGGGGCGCGTTTCACGTGCTCATGGCCCTCAGCGTCTGGGTCATCGACGGGGAAGGCCCAGCCGCCATCGACTGGGTGCACGCCGTACTTCTCCCGCAGCACTTCTTCCGCTAGCATCCTCTCTCTGGCCAGGTGCCGCATCGCCTCCTCCGGTGTGGGCCGGTCGCCGTCTCGGTGGGCGTTCAGCCCGAGCCGCTCAGCCAGGTTGTTCATGTTGGGGCCGACTGGGCACCCCTGGGACATGCAGCGGACGCCTCCGGTCTGGATATTGACCCTCATGCTAAAATGGGCATCGCTATTCTTGTGGTTGGCAGTGTCGATGCAGCGCGCCCAAACCCAGCCCTCGCCGTCCGGCCTACCATCGCCCTTCAATTCGAGGCGAGGGCGAATGGTGCTCCAGAGTTCTGGCCAGGCAGGACGGATCACAGTTGGACCACCCTCCGGACAATGGTGTAGTTCTGACTCGCAGGGGTGCCCCTGCGGCTTCTACGGCGACCCGGGGAAGGAGTGCACCTGCTCCGAAGGCACGGTGCTTCGCTATCAGAAGCGCATCTCGGGGCCGCTCCTCGACCGCATCGACATCTTTGCGGAGGTGCCGCGGGTTGACTACGAGAAGCTGGCCAGCGACGCTACGGGCGAGCCCTCGGAGAACGTGCGGCAGCGAGTGGAGAAGGCGCGGGTCCGGCAGCAGGAGCGCTTCGCCGGCACCAGGCTCGTGTGCAACGCCGAGATGAGTCCGGTGGAGGTCAGGGAGTACTGTCAGAATCCCCTGGAGGACGGTGCCAAGTCTCTGCTGCGCCTGGCCATGAATCAGTTGACCCTATCGGCCCGCTCCTTCCACCGGGTGCTCAAGTTGGCCCGCACCATCGCCGACCTGGCGGGCTCGGAGCCTATCGGCACGCCCCACGTCGCCGAGGCATTGCAATATCGACAGCGAGGGCGGGGGTGAGGCCATCCCGGCTGGAGCGTTCCCCTTGACGGGTCGGGGGCTTTCGGGTATGAAGAAGGCGCCTGGCGTGGAAGGGAGGGGTCACCATGAGTCGTAGATGGCAACGCGTTCTCATCTTAAGTGGACTCGTCATCGGGGTCGCCATCGTCGCTCTGCTGGCTCTCATTGCCTACGTCCTGCTCAGCGGTGACGACGGGGCTGACACCGAGGTCGGCCGCGTCAGCCCCACCGCCACGCGCACTCCGACTGCAACACTGACGCCGCGAGCCACTCCGAGTCCGACGGCTCCACTGGCTACGCCGAGCGGTCAGGTGCAACAGCCTACCTCGGTGGTGACTGTCGCGCCGGGGGAGGCAACGCCGCCCGCCGCAGGACAGCCGGCACCCTCGCCGGCAGCGCCGGCTCCTACCCCTCAGCCAGCGACTCCGACGCCGGCAGCAGCATGTCCCGGCTCGCCGGGGGTCGCGTCATTCACAGCCAACCCGGGCACCATCACCGCTGGTCAATCAAGCACGCTCAGTTGGGGCCCCGTGACGAACACAGCTCACGTGGTGATTGATCAGGGCATTGGCGAGGTGGGGGGGTACGACTCGAGGGTCGTTACGCCTCCCACGACGACGACCTACACGCTGACCGCCAGCGGCTGCGGCGGCACGACGACGCTACAGGCGACCGTCATCGTCAATCCGGCTGCCCAGCCCACACCGTCGCCGACACTGCCGCCGCCGACGCCGACGGAGCAGGCCCCGCCACCCGGCGGCGGATCGTGGCATATACTCACGGCCGACCTGGCGGTGACCGGCCTCAACGCGGATAGCTTGCCGCAGGGGAAGGTGTGGGTCACGATTGCGAATAACGGCCCGGATAGCCTGGTGAACATCAGCGTTACACTTGGGTGCTCCGGGAACGCATATTATCTCCAGGGTGGAGGGTCGATTCAGATTGCAACGGTGCCCTGGACAATCAACGTCAGCCTCGAGCCGGGGTGGTCAAACACGTTCGACACGACTATCTCCGTCGATACCACCCAGGCCAGCTACGAGCTGGGGTGTGGCATAGAGGTGGGCTTTAAAGACGACAACCCAGCCAACAATAGCCTCGGCAACGTGTGGTTCCCGCCGCCCTAGAACCCGCCTGGGATACGTGGCTGAGGCACTGCAATATCGGCCAGGGGACAGTCAGTGCCCACTGTTGCGGAAGGAGGCCTTTCATGCGTCGCGTACTGGTCTTGATGGCGGCGGCCTTCATTGTAGCTCTGAGCTTCGCCGCATGCGGTGGGGAGGAGGAGGCTGGGACGGCCAGCCCGACGGCGACCGTAGCGCGAACGGCTACGCCAGCAGCCACTAAGACACCCGAGGCGGCAGCCACGCAGTCGCCAGCAGCGCCGACGTCGGCACCGGCGACTCCTGCTTCAGAGGCGGAGACCGCAACGGCAGAGTCGCCGACTCCTGCTCCTGACCTGGCGACCCCAACGCCCATCATTCCGACCTTAGCGCCGGCCGTCACCCTCACGGCGACCTCAACGCCCAGCATCGGGGTAGTTACGGCGACTGCAACGCCCATTATTCCGACCTTAGCGCCGGCCGTCACCCTCACGGCGACCTCAACGCCCAACATCGGGGTGGTTACTGCAACGCCCGACATCGGGATAATGCCGTGAGGACAGCGCGGGCGGGGGTAGGCCCCAGCATGGCCGTCCTGCTGGTGGCCGACGCCGGCGTGTGGTTCGTGGTGGCGAGGGGGTGGGCGTAGCCCATCCCGGCTGGGGCGTTCCCCTTGACGGATCGGGGGCTTTCGGGTATGAAGAAGGCGCCTGGCGTGGAAGGGAGGGGACACCATGAGTCGTAGATGGCAACGCGTTCTCATCTTAAGTGGACTCGTCATCGGGGTCGCCATCGTCGCTCTGCTGGCCATCATTGCCTATGTTCTGTTGAGCGGTGACGGCGGCGGAGCCGACACCGAGGTCGCCCACGTCACCCCGACCGCGGTCGGCAGCCCGACCGCGACACCAACGCCACGAGCCACTCCGAGCCCGACGCCGCCACCGCCGACGCCCAGCCCTGAACCCGAACAGCCTACCCCAGTAGTGATCATCGTGCGGGAGGAGGCACCGCCGCCCACCCTGGAACAGCCGCCACCAGCCCAGCAACCACTACAGCCGACGCCGATTAGCGCTGAGAAATGGGAAGCGCTTTGCTCAGACTTAAGAGCTCAGGCGGAACTGCACCGTATCATATGGAACGCTCTAAGCATCATAGGCGCTCCTTCAGACTATATCAAGGAAAGCATGCTAGACGCTGAAAAGAGCGTCCGAGAGGTTTGCGAAGGCTTGGGGCTCACGCCAGTGTTGACACAGAACCTCACGACGATGTGCTCGCAGGCGGGGCAATGGCGGCAGCTGATTTTGGACGGGATTCGCACCTTTCCCTCCCTGGCGGCGCAGCAGCAAGAACAGTTTAATAAACTGGGAGACTTCATCGAGAAGTATTGCGGCGGCTGACAGTGACGACGGTGGAACCGGCGCTGAGGTCGCCTTAACACCGCGCGGGAGTGTTAGGGCGAAGCTGGCGTCAGGGCGTCAAGGGTGCGGTCAACGGGAGCCCTAGCCGACGTCGCCGCGAGTGCGCCCGAGATAGAGCAGGAGGCTCGCGGTGAGGTGAAGAACTAGCCGAGCAAGCTCCCGCTCATCCGTACCTACGCGGTGAGCGTCACTGTCGGAGCGGTACGCGTCGAGCTTGACTATAGACTGCTCTACGCCGGGCGTGAGCCAGCCCCGGGCGCGCGCCTTCTGAGCGAGCTGCTGCAAACTAGACCCACTACATCCCCCCGTTCGAAGCATCTCCTCGACGGCACTGGCGGCGGCGGTAATCGCGCCCGCAGCATCTCCAGCCAGCAGCCTGTCGAAGCCCTTCCTATACAGCTCGTTGACGGATTCGAACTCCGGTTTGGCAAGGAGTTGAAGCGCTGGTTTTACGACTTCCTGGTGGACGTGTTCCGACGTGATATCAACGAAACGGTTGCCCTCCAAGCGGAGGCCCACGCGAAATCGCTCTGCGGCTTCGTTAGCCAAATCGTGGAATTTGTCGGTATCCAAAACGACGTCAAGTAGGAGTTCGACCGCTGAGAGGCGCACACAATCATCGACGACCACACCCGACAGAAACGATGTTGTGCCATCGCGGACGAGCTGAGCGAATGCACGGCCAATGACAAGGTGGCCGATTTCCGGCCAGCCTTCTTGCCATCGAAGTTCGTCCCACCATTGGCGCCCAGTGGGGCCAGCGAAGTTTCCCTCGGATATGACGACCCAATGTGTCGCCTGAATTATGGCCTCCCAAAATCCAGTGGGTGCCTTCTCCACGGGAACGTAGACGTCAGTGAGGCCCTGCTCTTCTATTTCCCGCTGACGGCGTGCTTCCGCCGCAGTGGGTTTGCGGGCCTCACGGCGATACAACGAGCGGAACTCAGGCAAGAGAACCCATCCTCGAACGCACTAGCGAAGACCAACTAGGTAGATGGTGACGAAGGCATTGTGCGCCTGCGCTGGGCGGGTGTCAACGGCGGCTCTTGCTCTCTGGGCCTATGTGATAATCCTTGCCCGCCTGGGATGACTTATCACTGTTCAGAGATACGGATTGGCCCTATTCAGACAGTAGGCCTGTGGGAATGCGGTTGTGCTAAGTAAGGAAAAGGGAACGCTGCTGGATGGGGTCAATTGGCGGGCGGTCGTGGAGGCGCATCAGGTACGTGCGTCAGCGGCTAGCGGTAACATGAACGACTTCGAAGCTCTCGATGCCTCGCCCTCCGGCTGGCCAACGCCACCGTGTGGTTCGTGCTGGCGACCGGGCGGGCGTGACGGGCCCGGGGTGCGTGTGCTATCCTTCGAGCCGTCATGGCCCTGCCCCTGGAAAGCATCGACCCTCTGCGGCCCGTCCTCGGTCGGCGCCCCCTTGGCCTGGCCACGGACATCGACGGCACCATCAGCCCCATCGCCGACACTCCGGGCGAGGCGACAGTCACTCCCCTCTGCCGGCGCTATCTCCAGGAGATAGCTCGCCACGTCGAGGTGGTGGCGGCGATGAGCGGGCGGACGGTGCAGGACGCCCGCCGCCTGGTGGGGCTGGAGGAGCTGACCTACGTCGGCAACCACGGCCTCTCGTGGTGGCCCCGACATGGTCGGGGCGAGGAGACGCTCGCCGAGGCAGCGCCCTACGAGTCGTTGGTGCGAGAGGCCAGGGCTGGCCTGGCGCCTCTCCTGAACCTGCCCGGTCTTATCCTGGAGGACAAGGGGCCTATTCTCGCCTTCCACTATCGCCTCAGCCCCGACCGTTCAGCCGCCCGGACGGCCATCCTGGCGGCGCTGGCCCCCTGGAGCGAGCGAGGGCTGCGCCTGGGCGAGGGGCGGCTGGTTGTGGAGCTGGGGCCGCCCCTGGACGTCGATAAGGGAACGGCCCTGGCTCGCCTGATGGAGGCTCACCGCCTGGGCGGCGTCCTCTATCTGGGGGACGACCTGACGGACGTGGACGCCTTCCGCATGGTGCATCGCTGGCGGGGGGAGGGCAAGGTAGCCGCTGCTGCCGTGGCCGTGCGCAACGCGGAGAGCGGTCCTGAGGTGGTGGAGGCCGCGGACTACTGGCTGGACGGCGTCGCTGGCGTGGAGTGGCTGCTGGGCGAGGTGGCTAGGGCGGTAGGCGGGAGAGGGCCATGAGGTCGCGGAACTGGCGCTCCATCCAGAAGGTAATGTCCTCCTCCAGGACGGCTCTCCTGAGGGCCGCAGCTCGCCGCCGCCGCTCGTCGGCGGGCATGGTGACGGCGGCGTAGAGGGCTCGCCGCGTCCCCTCCAGGTCGGTTGGGCAGACCGAGAGGGCGTACTGGCCGAGCTGCTCGTGAGCGCCCGCCAGCTCCGAGAGGACCAGGACGCCGTCCCTGGTGTTGACCAGCGGCCCTTCTTTGGCCACCAAGTTCATGCCGTCGATGAGGGGGTTCACCAGAAGGACATCGTAGAGGCGCATGGCGGCGATGGCCTGGGCGTAGTTCTCCTCGTAGAAGACGTGGATGGGCTGCCAGTCATCATCGCCGTAGGCGTCGTTGATGGCGCCGACGATTTCGAATAGCTCGTCGGCATACGTCTGATAGACAGGCAGCTCGCTGCGAGAGGGTACCAGGAAGGCCAGAAAGACGACGCGGCGGCGCAGCTCCGGATTGCGCTCCAGCAGATGTTCGTAGGCTCTGAAACCTCGGATCACGTTCTTGCTGGGCTCGGCTCGGTCCACCCGCACGATAGTGGTCTCTCGCCGCAGCTCGTGCAGGCTCTGCTCGTAGTGCTGGACCTCGGCGGAGGCGGCGAACTGATCGAGGGCGGCGGCGTCCACCGAGATGGGGTAGTAGGTGACGCGCGTGAACCGATCGTCCTGGGTGACCGTACACGCTCGATAGTCGACGGTGGCTCCTTTGAGGAACGCCTGGCAGCAGTGGAGAAAATTAAGCACATCGTGCGTCGTCTGGAAGCTAACGATATTGGCGGCGCAGAGCTTCTGGTGGATCTCGCGGCGCATGAATTCGGGCAGGATACACCAATACCTGGATGCTGGCCAGGGGATGTGGGTGAAGTGCAGGATCGGTGCGTCCGGCAGGAGCTGGCGGACCTCGGCCGGCGTCAGGTAGAGGTGATAGTCGTGCAGGAAGATGAAGGGCGTGCGGCTCTCCTTTGCCGCCTCCGAGGCTATGCACTGGGCGAAGGCCCGGTTGACCGGAACGTATCCATCCTCCCAGGCCTCGTATATGGAGCGGCCGATGTTGGGTGTACGGGGGGTGTTCCACATGTAGTGCTGGAGGAACCACAGGAGAGGATTGCAGAACACGGAGTAGAAGCGCAGGTAGACCGGCCGCGGCACCACCATAAAGTGGAGGTATATCTCCTGATCGGGCAGGGGTGCTCTAATCGGGAAGGTGGCCTCCTCGGCTAGACGGCGATCGCCGTCGGTCATGGCGCTGGCCACCCAGGTGAGGGGGATGAAGCGGCTGACGGAGCTTAGGGCGGTGACCAGCCCGCCGCTGCCTCGCTGGGCGCTGAGGCTGCCGTCAGGGGCTAGGTTGTACTCTACGGGGCCTCGGTTGCTGGCGAAGATGAGAGCGCGTTCGGCCAGCATTCGCTGGCACAGGTCTCGAAATCGCTGTTCCTTCTTCTCAAAGTAGGATGGGGCGTTCTCCATGCTTTTTGCCTCTTGCCAGCATGCCCCAAAGGAGGGGGCCTGTCAACCTGGCCGGCGGGGGACGTGCTATAATCCGCGCCGGGTGCGAGGCAGGAGAGGGGCGATGACTGGAGAGACCCAGGAACAGGCGCAACGCCAGCCGCTTAGGGAAGAGGCAGACGCCATCACCCGCGACACATTGGTGGGCGAGGCCCTGGGTCGAGTGGGCATCGAGCCCTGCATCGTGGGCGAGGAGGACGACCTGATGCAGGTGACCGAGGCCATGGCCGCCAAGCCGGGCACCCAGACGGCGGCAGTGGTGGACAAGGCGAGGCGCTTGGTGGGGACGATTCCGATGCGCCTGCTCCTGGCCGAGCTCTATCTGCGGGTCGCTCCCGAGGAGTTTCTGGTGGGCATGCGGGCCATCGAGGAGGTCGAAGAGTTCGGGAAGATCAGCCGCGCCCGCACGGCCAAGGAACTGATGCAACCCCCTGTCTTTCTCACCAGAGAAGACAGCGCCAGGGATGCTTTTGTCCGCATGCATGAGAACAAGCTCGACAGCCTGCCCGTCGTCGACAAGGAAATGCGGGTAGTGGCCTGTCTGAGTCGCTTGCAACTCCTGCGACTGTGGCTCCAGAAGCATCGGGAGATGCGCTCCTCGCCGGGGGACGTGGAGGCCGGCGCTTGAGCGACCTGGCCCTGGCCTCTCTCATCTTCTCCCTCACCTATCTCCTCATCATCTCGGAACGAGTTCACAAGACCGCCGCCGCCCTGGGTGGGGGCCTGGTAATGATCGCCTTCCGGGTCCTCGACCAGGAGGAGGCCTTCGCAGCTATCGACTTCAACGTCATCTTCCTCCTGGTGGGGATGATGATCATCGCCAACACGCTGGGGAAGACGGGCGGTTTCCAGTGGCTCGCCATTCGGGCGGCCAAGCTGGCCCGAGGGAGCCCGATCCGCATCCTCCTCTTCCTGGCCGTCATCACGGCCGTAGCATCTGCGCTTCTGGACAACGTCACCACCGTCGTCCTCATGGCTCCTCTGAGCATCTTCGTGGCCAGCATCCTGGGAGTGAGCCCCGTGCCCTTCCTTCTCTCCCTGATTCTGGCTTCCAACATCGGCGGCACGGCCACTCTTATCGGCGACCCCCCCAACATCCTCATCGGCAGCGCCGCCAACCTGGACTTCCTGGACTTCATCGCCCACATCGCACCCGTCACCGTCCTGATCCTGGGGGTCTTTCTCTCGATGCTCTTCCTCCTGTTCGGCCGCCAGGTGCGAACATCACCCGAGCTTCAGCGGCGCATCATGGAACTGGACGAGAGCGAGGTCCTCACCGACCGACCTCTTCTCTACAAGTCGCTGATCGTCCTTGGCCTGGTGGTGGTGGGCTTTCTCCTCCATGGGCCTCTGGGCTACGAGGCGGCTACGGTGGCTCTGGCGGGGGCCACCGTCTTGCTCATCGTCAGCGGCCAGCATCCCCGCGAGGCGCTGCTGGAGGTGGAGTGGCCCACCATCTTCTTCTTCGTGGGTCTGTTCATGGTGGTGGGAGGGGTACAGGAGGCGGGCCTGCTGGAGGACATCGGCGAGAGGATGGCCGACGCCAGCGGCGGTAACCTCACCGCCGCCACCATGCTGACGCTCTGGCCGGGGGCCATCCTCTCGGGCATTGTGGACAACATCCCATTCACGGCAGCCATGATCCCGGTGGTGGATAAGGTGGGCCAGGACCTTCAGGTAGAGGGCACATCCAATAATCCCCTGTGGTGGGCCCTGGCCCTGGGGGCTGGCCTGGGCGGCAACCTGACCGCAGTGGCCGCCTCTGCCAACGTGTTCGTGATCGGCGTGGCCGAGCGGGCGGGCTACAAGATCACCTTCATGCAGTTCCTGCGCTACGGCGTGCTGGTGAGCGCGGTCTCGCTGGTGATAGCCACTGTCTACGTGTGGCTCCGCTACCTCCTGTAGCCATCCGCTTGCTTGGCGGGGAGGACGGCGCTATTATGGCATTCGGGCCCCCGTAGCTCAGTTGGATAGAGCGCCGGCCTCCGGAGCCGGGTGCGTGGGTTCGAGTCCCGCCGGGGGTACGACCTTGGACTAATCTTGTGTCCTGCGGGACGGGAGGATGATTCTCTCTGAGCAGGGAACGACGGCGGCGAGGACGACTGCGGGGACGGGTGAGGAGGCGGGACCTCTTTGCGGATCAGGCGCGGGCCAAGCCTCCCTTCCCTGTATCGCTTCTGTTTAACGTCCGTCTGTTCTATGTCATCGCCCTGGTGGCTATCGTGGTGGGTATTGCCGGTGGAGCGCTCTTCGCCAGGGGCACGCGCACCAGGTCCCAGACGACCTCAACGGCAACGGCCACACCTGCCGAAGAGGGCACCGAAACGCCCCCCGAGGCCGAGCCGCGTCAGGTGAAGAGCTACCCCGCCGAGCCCGCCATGACCATTGATACCAGCAAGCAGTACTTTGCCGTGATCAAGACGGACAAGGGTGATATCCGGCTGCAACTATTTGCTGACCAGGCGCCGCGAGCGGTGAACAACTTCGTCTTCCTGGCCAAGGACGGCTTCTACGACGGTCTCACCTTCTACCGGGTGCTGCCGGGGTTCGTGGCCCAGGCCGGCGATCCCACCTGCACCGACAGCGCTGAGGTCACCTGCACGACCAGTGGCGGCCCCGGCTACTCCCTGCTCAGGGATAGCAACGACCTCAAGCATGAGGCGGGGGTTGTCGCCATGGCTGCCCCCCAGGGCGGGGAGGACACCAACGGCAGTCAGTTCTACATCACCTACACAGCCCAGTCCCACCTGGACGGCAGGGACACCGTGTTCGGAAAGGTGGCCGAGGGGATGGACGTGGCGGAGTCGCTGATCAGCCGAGATGCCCGTGACCCCACCGCACCGCCGGGGGACAAGATCGTCTCCGTGTCCATCGAGGAGCTGGGCGGGGCTCCGACACCAACAACTG
The DNA here is from genome assembly GCA_964354065.1 of uncultured Dehalococcoidia bacterium. Taxonomy (GTDB): domain Bacteria; phylum Chloroflexota; class Dehalococcoidia; order SM23-28-2; family SM23-28-2; genus JAUYDU01. Next base: position 12,277 of record CAYGYF010000031.1, read on the forward strand.
AATAGGCCCCGACCACTCGGGGCCTATTTCATTTCCCGCTTCAGTTGGGACTCAGTGCTCGGGGAAAGATGTTCGCTCGCTTTCCTGCGGCTTCTTCTCCTCTTCGCCCTTCCCTTCGGCCTTGGCTCCCTTTTCCTCTTCCTGGCCCTCTTTCAGCTCGCGGCGGAACTCGCGGATGGAGCGCCCGAGGGCGCCGCCGATGTCCGCCACCCTGGTCACCCCGAAGATGAGGATTAGCACCAGGACGATGACGCCTATCTCCAGGGGCCCGAAATTGCCAAACGCCAGAACTGGCATGACTTCCTCCCAGCGTTCCTCCACGCCCAGGATAGCACCGATCGGTAGAGGCCGCAAGCGCGGCCGCCGAAACGATAGCGTCTCGCCGACTCATGACCTATTTCGTACCCCGACCCCAGTTCGCGGCGATGGGCAAGGAGGGGCCCTGCCCTACTGTCGTGCCCCCCATGTCATATGACTAGCCCTTCTCATCTGGCCAGCGGAAGCTGGCTAAGATGGCGTCGAAGGCGGCTTGGAAGGACGGATAGTCTCCCTCTGTGCTGACGAATGCCATGGCGTAGAAGTCGTCGGCGTGGAAGGCCATGACCTGCCGCATGAGGTCGCGGGCGGATGCGGTATCGCTGGGAAAGCTTATGGTGTAGTCGAAGGCCCTGGTGCCCTGGAGGTCCATGAACTGAGAGCCCTCCAGGCGAATGCCTTCTGACGCCTGCTGGGACTGCTGTTCCAGCCCGGCGCCTATCTCCTCGATGTCGTTGCCGGGAGCGGTGCTCGCCGGCTGCACGCCGACGATGGCGAAGGCGCGGCGCTCGCTGTCGCCTAGAACCACCGCCAGCTTGCTCTGGGGCAGCAGGCTGGTGACGCGCTCCTGTGCCTCCTGGGGGCTGAGGACATCCCAGCCAGGGGGATAGTCGAAGGCGAACCCCCACTCCTGGCTCTGGTAGTGCTGGCTGCCAGCGTCATTCTCGCCGCCGCCGCAGGCCACGAATGCGCCGCCCGCTATCGCCACCAGGATGGCAACGCCGACAGGAAACGCCCTCATTTAGTTCGACGGGCTCACCACAGGCTTGGGTGAATTCTTCGCCAGCAGAACAACCGAGACTGGTCGGGGTGGGCGGATTTGAACCGCCGCCCTCGTGGTCCCAAACCACGCGCTC
>CAYGYF010000032.1:0-13213 GCA_964354065.1 uncultured Dehalococcoidia bacterium
GCCGGACCTGGAGGTGTTCTTGAATGTAAGGGGTGTGTGTCGGCGGGCTTCTCAGTCAGCAGGAGGTTGTACTTGGGCGCGGCCGGAATCAAGACTAACCTGCCAGTTTGGCTGTGGCCGCCGGCCGCGCCGTGCGATTGGTGACTATCCCGGTTAGCCACGCTAGGAGCTCGATGCGGCGCCCGGTGAGGCCAGCCGGGTCCCGCAATGAGGGCAGTTGGACCACTCCGGCTGCAGCGACTTGCCGCACTGGGAGCATATCGGGTGGATCGAGGCACCGCAGCCGGGACAGAAGGCGAAAGACTGCGCTACCTCCATGCCGCAGTGGTGGCACGGGGTCGGCAGCGGATCGCGCAGGATGAAATACAGGATTACGCCGATGAAATATGGCACCAGCGCCAGCCACGCCCACAGGACATGCCGCATCCGCCGCCGCCTCGCGTCCGCATAAACGAAGCCCACCAGTGCCGAATAGACCAGGATAAACGCGGGAACGATGGCGAGCAGCCCCACCTTTGCCAACAGCGGCCATTCACGCATTTCCGGATCCAGTCGCATGGGCCCAAGCGCAATAGGCAGAACCAACACGACTGGCAGCAGACATCCGGTAATCCAGGCCGGACGTGGAATCAACCGTAATCTTGCCCAAAAGGAACTCATCATGTCCTCCCGATCGTGCGCGCGCGCCTACCGACGGCAAATGCCGAGGCGCACGCCAGCAAAAATCCAAGAATCGAATAGAAAGCCAGGACGGTGCCGAATCCGCCGCCCGGCACATGCCAGCCGGTGAATACCCATACACCCGCGGTCCTCACCAGAGGCCAGGTCGCCAGCGCCATGATCCAACCGGCAGCAACCAGCGGGGCCAGGACAACGGCATCCCTGCTCCATGCACGTTTGCGCCCCAACCTGAGCTCCGCCAGCTCCTGCACCCGTGTCACGAGTTCTGCGCGAGGCAGCGGAGTCGGCAGGCCTCGAAGCGCGCTTCCGAGCGCAACGAAGTCTTCGCTCACGTGCGCGCAGGTGTCACATCGTGAAAGATGCTCGCGTACCTGCCGCATTTCTTCGGGGGAGATATCGCCGGAGGCGACCAGGGGCAGGAGTTCGCGGATCCTTTCATGTTCGCTCATAGCGTATGCTCCTCCAGTTTCAGCCGCAAAAAGGCGGTGCGCAGGTGTTCGAGCGCTCGGGCGAGCCGCGATTTCACGGTCCCCAGCGGTATGGAAAGAACCTCGGCGATTTCCTCGAGCTTCATCTCTTCTTCAAAGCGCAGGCTGAGAATCTCGCGGAAGACCGGCGGCTGGGATTCGAGCGCCTGCTGTACCCGCTCCTCCCGCTCGGAACGCAGCAATTGCTCCAGCGCACCCGGCGTTCCCGTGGAGATACTCTCTGACAGGGACCGGTTTTCCGCTACGGGCTCTTCGAGGCTGGCGGGTCGTCGGTGGCGCAGGTGGTCCATCACGAGATTTCTGGCTACAGCAAAGAGCCAGGGGTCGAAGTTCCGTCTGGCGTCGAAGCGATGGATAGTCGCGATGATCCGCATCCAGGTCTGCTGGAACAGATCCTCTGCAGTGGCATGGTCGCGAACCCAGCGCAGCAGGTAGCGATATAGCCGGTTCTGGTAGCGTGCCATCAACGAGGCAAAGGCATCCCGATCTCCCCGTTGCACAGCCAAGACGTCTCCGGCAACCTCAGATGACGCCACCCAGCCCTCCGATGATATCAACGCTGCTTGTATCATATCCGCTTCAGGTACGGCCACCTCCTCAAAAAAGATCCATTATCTTTACCGTTTTCAGTAATAGACGCCAGTTTTCGTGTAAGATAGCCGGGCCGTTTCGGATACTACAGGCATGGAGGAGGGATGATAATGCTGCTGTACGGCGCGACCATGTTTCTGAGCGCCTTCCTGCTCTTCCTGGTTCAACCCCTGATCGGGAAATATATCCTCCCATGGTTTGGCGGCACGCCGTCCGTCTGGACCACATGCATGCTGTTCTTCCAGGCCTTGCTTCTTGGCGGCTACGGATACGCACACGCGCTCGCCAGCAGGTGGTCGCCACGCCGGCAGGCGCTCTTTCACATTGGCCTGTTGTCCGCGTCCATCCTGGTAGTCCTCTGGCTTTCGATCCTCCCTTCTCAGGCATGGAAGCCGGTGGGCGGGCAGTTTCCGGTACTAAGAATCCTGGGACTGCTATCGGCCAGCATCGGCGCGCCCTATCTCCTCCTTGCCTCCACCTCCCCCCTGTTGCAGTCCTGGTTCAGCCGCGCTCGCCCGGGAACATCCCCCTATCGACTTTACGCGCTGTCCAACCTTGGCTCCCTGCTGGCCATTCTCGGCTATCCGTTTCTGATCGAGCCTGCCTTAAGCCTGAGCCGGCAGGCGGCGATTTGGTCTGGGACCTATATAGCCTTTGCCGTGGTGTGTGTCCTGCTGTCCCTGAAAATGATGAAGGCGGATATACCGGCAGCCGCCGCGGACACCGCCGCGGGGCCGGAGGTCGAGCCGGGCGCCGAGCGGCCGGGTCCGGGCCGGCATATCCTCTGGCTCAGCCTGACGGCCTGCAGCTCCATCATGCTGCTCGCCACGACCAGCACGATGTGCCAGGACTTGGCCGTTGTGCCGCTCCTCTGGATTTTGCCGCTCGCTCTCTATCTGCTCTCTTTCGTCCTCTGCTTCCAGCACGAGCGGCTCTATCGGCGCCCGCTGTTCCTGGGTGGCCTGGCGGCTTCCATTGTGTGGACCTGCTTCGTTCTCTTTGGCGGTGTCACTGTGGCTTTGCGCTGGCAAATTCTCAGCTATTCCCTCACCCTTTTCATGTGCTGCATGGTCTGTCACGGCGAGCTGGTGCGGCTGAAACCCGGGGCGTCGTATCTTACCTCGTTTTATATGATGGTTGCCGCCGGCGGCAGTCTGGGAGGACTCCTGGTGACGGTGGTGGCGCCGTTCCTGCTCAAGGGATTCTGGGAGTACCATCTCGGATTGCTTGTTACTGTCCTGCTGACGCTGATCGTCCTTTGCCGCGACCGCATGGGCCCGGGGTTTCCGCGCCACAGGCTTGTTGTGTGGACCACCTGGGGCGCGCTCTGCATAGCGTGGGCCGGCCTGGTATACGTGCTCGTCACCCACATCCGGCAGTCGCTGGACTACAGCATTGAAACCAGGCGCAACTTTTTCGGCGTCCTGCGTGTGCTGGAAACATACAAGGATGACCCGGCGGAACACAGCCTCGCCTTGATGCACGGCAGGATCGAGCATGGGTTTCAGTTTCAGGACGCGGAAAAGCGGTACTGGCCCGTTTCCTATTACGGCCCTGACAGCGGTATCGGTCAGGCAATGATGCATCACCCCAGCCGGCGCGAGCGGGCACTGCGCATCGGCGTGATCGGGCTCGGCACCGGCACCATGGCCATTTATGGCCGGCAGGGGGATTACATCCGCTTCTATGAGATCAATCCGCTCGTGCTGGAGCTTTCGGACAAGTATTTCACCTACCGCAAGGACAACCCGGCGAAAATCGAGGTGGTGCTCGGGGATGCGCGCGTTCTGATGGAGATCGAGCACCAGCGGGGCGAGTCCCAGAAGTTCGACGTGCTGGTGGTTGACGCCTTCAGCAGCGATGCCATTCCCGTGCACCTGCTGACGCGCGAGTGCTTCCAGACGTACCGCTACCATCTTAAGGAGGATGGCATCCTGGCGGTACACATCACCAACCGTTACTTCGACCTCAGCCCGATCGTGCGTAACCTCATCGTTCCCGGCCCCAAACAGGACCTGCAGGCGCTCTGGTTTCACGACCTGGGCAATGGCAGCCTGAGAACGGACCGCACGGACTGGGTCCTGCTGACTGCCAACCGGCAGTTTCTTTCCAATCCCGACGTCGAGAGGCATGTGACGCCATGGAACGATCCGGTGCCGCCCCCGATGTTTTGGACCGACGATTACAGCAACCTGTTCAGTCTCCTGCATGAAAGACGGGACAATCCTTAGCGCGGCACAGCGCGACAGATACAAGACTTGTCAAGATTGGTCTCTGCAAAGGCGGATTTATGCTGTGCGCCGAAGGCGCCTTGGAGCGCGGCGCTTCAGCCTGGACCTTGTACGCATTTGTGCTGGAGTAGATATAATTGCAAGACTGGTGCCGGCCCTTTGGGCCTCGTTGCCACCCTCTGCTCAACCCCGCGCTGACGCGCGGGGCTATTCCCTGCCGGCGCTTCGCGCCTGGGTTCCGTGGCCATTCGTTCCTACCGCGAAAATGCGGCCGAGCTCCAGCCTTGTGGAGATGGCATGTCGAGAAGCCCGGCCCGATTCAGGGCCTGATAAGGCCCGAAGGGCCGGAAGAGAATAGGCCCGGCCGTGAGGCCGGGATACGCCATGGTTTGGTTTGTGAGCGCCGAAGGTGCGGCACACGAATATCCGTACCCGGTTCCGTATAAGGTTCAGGCTTCAGCGCCGCTTTGGGTTGAAGCGCCGGGGCCGAGCCACAAAGCGGTGAAGCATCGCGATGTCTTGGAGTGCGGCATTTTTGCTCTGCCACCTATCGCTCTGCCGGACGCGACCTGAGTGCCAAAGCGGCGATGCATCGCCGCACGCCAAGGCCTTCGGCCGAGACTGCAACATCCGTGTCCCATCGCGGCAGCTTTTGCGTGCGCGCCGTTCGTGGAGTGTGCAACAATAAAACTATGCACAGCGACGGGCACATCATTGAAATCCGGGACTTGAAGAAGTCATTCCATGACGAGCCTATCCTGAAAGGGATCACTCTAGACGTGGATGCCAACCAGCTGACCGTGCTTATCGGACCTTCCGGATGCGGCAAGTCCACCCTGCTGCGATGCCTGAACGGCCTGGAGCTTTTCGATTCGGGAAGCATCCTGATCAATGGCATACTGGTTCAGAGGACCTCGGCGCACGCGCGCATCGACAGCAATTATTACCGGCTGACTCATCAGCTGCGCGCCATGGTCGGCATGGTGTTCCAGTCCTTCAACCTTTTCCCGCATATGACGGTGCTGGACAACGTGGCGCGCCCGCCCACCATTGTCCAGGGCGTTCCGGCCCCGGAGGCGCGGGCGAATGGGTATAAGCTTCTGGAAAAGGTCGGCCTGCGGGAGAAGGCCGGCCTGTACCCGGAACAACTCTCGGGAGGGCAGCAGCAGCGCGCGGCCATTGCCCGCGCGCTGGCCATGAAACCGAAGGTGCTGCTCTATGATGAGCCGACCTCCGCCCTCGATCCGGGATTGGTGGACGAGGTGCTTGCGGTCATGAAAGAGCTCGACGCGGAGGGCATTACCCAGGTGGTCGTCACTCACGAAATGCGCTTTGCCCGGGATGTGGCTGAGAAAGTCGTTTTCCTGTACGAAGGACTGGTCGTGGAGGAAGGGGCTCCCGAAACGATTTTTTCCGATCCGCGGGATCCGCTCACCCGGCAATTTCTCAAGAGATTCTTATGATCCAGGCATGCTCATGCGGCCAAAACCCTGAGATCCGTCCTTCGCGGCACGCCCCTGCATTGGTTGTTTCGACCGTTGTTTGCGCATTTCTCTTGGCCGCCGTTTCCGTGCCCTGCCGCGCTCAGGTGTCAAAGCCGCTGTCGTGGGGTGCCGATGCGGAGGGCGGGGCTCCTTATGAATTCCAGGACCCGCGGGATCCGTCCAGGCTCCTGGGCTTCGAGGTGGACATCGCCGATGCCATCGGCAGGATCCTGGGGCGCCCGATGCAGTTTGTGCAGAACCAATGGGATGGTCTCATTCCGGGACTGGAGAGAGGCAACTACGACATGGTAATCTCCGGGCTGGAGATCACCCACGACCGGGCGCGGGTGATCCGTTTCAGCCGCCCCTACTACGTCACCTACGAACAGCTCTCAGTCCGTGCCGGCGAGAGCAGCATTCAACGGCTCGAAGATTGCCGCGGCAAAAAAGTCGGCACGCTGAAGGGGAGTCTCGCGCAGCGCATCCTGGAAGCGCGCGGCGATCTGGAGGTGGTGAGCTACGACGGGCAGATCAACGCGTATGAGGACCTGCTCAACGGCCGGCTGGAAGCGGTTCTCATGGACCACATCATCGCCCTGTACAATGTGGCGCACGTGCCCACGCTCAAGATGGTGGGCCCTCCGGTCGGCCGACTGGAATACGGCATTGCTTTTCGGCAGGAGGATGGCGCGCTTCTGCAGGAGGTGAACCGCGCCCTTGCCCTGATGATCTCCTCCGGAGAGTTGAGGAGGATCCTGCAGAACTGGAACCTGTGGACGCCGGTATGCGCCGAGTTCTTCGGCGACCACTCGGCCGAGTCGGCGCGCCCCGACGCCTATGCTCAATACCTGGAGAGCCGGGCCCGGAAGGACAGCCGGTGGGACCAGATCAAAAGGTACGCCGGCTATGTGCCTCTCCTGGGGCGAGGTGCGCTGGTCACACTGGAACTGTCGCTGCTGGCCATGCTGCTGGCGGTGTCCATCGGACTGATACTGGCGCTGGCGCGTCTCTATGCTCCCTGGTATGTGCGGGGCATATCCTCAATCTACATCGAGTCGATTCGCGGCACACCGCTCCTGATCCAGCTGTTCCTCATTTTCTATGGCTTGCCTCATGTAGGCATCCGGCTTGCGCCCATGATTGCGGCCATTCTCGGCCTGGGACTGAACTACAGCGCCTATGAGGCGGAGAACTATCGCGCCGGCATCCAGTCGATCCCCAGGACACAAATGGAAGCCGCACTGGCGCTGGGCATGACGAGGTTTCAGGCGCTCCGCCACGTGATCGTGCCGCAGGCCGTGCGCCTGGTGATCCCCCCCGTGACCAATGATTTCATCGCCCTGCTGAAAGACTCTTCGCTTGTGTCGGTGATCACGATGGTCGAACTGACCAAAGCCTACAGCCAGCTGGCGAGCATTCACTACGATTATCTCGGGATCGGACTGCTCGCCGCCGCCATGTACTTCCTGATCGGCCTGCCCTTTGTGCGCCTCGCGCGAATGGCGGAGCGCCATTTTTCGCCGGCAAGCCGCGCTGCCGCCATCGGCGGCAAACAGCGCCAGACGGTCTGAAAGAATCCGACCCGGTATCCCACCTTGCCAGGCGCTGTCAACTGCGGTGCGGGCTGCCTATTTTGATTTTGGGGCCTGATACAGGGTGACATTGCCGCGGACGGCGGCATCGATCGCCACGCCGATCAGTGCGCCAACCCCGGCAACCAGTGCCAGCGAAAATACAACCGCTCCCGCGTCGTCACTGCTGGGGTGGGCGGCGGCGATGAGCACTGCCATTACGGCCGTAGGAGCTGCGGCGCCGATGATGGCTCCATTCTTCAAAGAGCCGCTGCGCTTCTCTGAAGTAACGATCTTTTCGACTGCGGACTTGGGAAGCTTTCGCTCTTGCGTCTCTGTTGTGAGCACCGTCAGCGAATCCCCTGTAAATCCTTTGAGGAAACAGTGGATTACCTCTCCCGAGCGCAAAGTCACGATGATGCCCGTCCCCGGGCTTTCCATTTCCAATTTGTTCCACCGGCCCTGCGGCACCTGGGCTTCCTGCGCACAGAGCAGGGCATTCATCAATAGCAGAACCGCAAGGACGCACACGCTTTGCCGAAATAGCATATATCCTCCCTGTGTTGATAGGTTGCATTCTCTAATCCCAAATGCGTAATCGAGAGAAAATCCGGCTCAAGAAAGGTGCAAAGGAATCGAGGGGCAAAAAGAAAAGGGAGGGAAGCCATGTCGCCCCCTGGCACCTTGATCCCTTGACCCCCTATCTTTTGATGTTGCGTCCCTGGCTACTGAAAACAATGAATGGTGAATAATTAACAGCATCCTCTGCAACGGATCAAGCATTTTAATAGGAATGACACGACCCGGCAGATGAGCGTGGTCTGGTTCGGGTATCCGACCAGGCTATCGCTTTCAGTTTCGGTGACAGGCTGTTCAACTCCCGAATTTCAATCTGCCTGACTCAATCTATATGCGTATAATTCACGAGTTGAGCAGCCTGTCACCGAAATTCTGTCACCGGAATTTGCAGAATCGGGGACTGACGACGTCAAACGATGGCAGGAACAGGACATCTATTATTCCAGGCACCCCTGAAGCCGGCTTACGCTCGATTTTCGACCCTATTTTTTTTTAAGGAAATTGTCGGTGCCGCAGCGTCGCCCATCGGCAAGTTGTGGCGTTTGATCTTGAGGCGCGCTTGCATCTCTTTGAGCGAAAGCGTCTTTTGATTCCTCCTGCTGCGGATCAGTCGCCAGAACCGAGGGTCGGTCTGCAATACGACCGTCTCCCAATCCTTGTCCGCGATACCTATCAGCACAGCTGCGGGTTTCCCGCGCCGAGTTATTATGACCCGGTCCTCCTGTGCGTCATCGACACATTCCTTCAGGCTTTTCTGTAGATCTCGCACCGTGACCGTTTTCATAAGACCTCCTCGATGGATTTCCCGCGGGATTTCTCTCGAACAGCACGGATGTACACCGTGCGATCCTCTTCCGAGATATCATAGAAAACGCGGTACTTGCCCACTCGCAATTCCCAGATCGGCGGCTCCGTCACCCATGGCGGCACCAGATTCATCAAGAGCTTGCGGTTCCGAGTGGCGACAGCAGGCTCGTGACTGAGCTTTATTGCAATCGCATCAAAAACTATTCGTCGGTCATGCGCCGGTATTTTCTTGAGATCCTTCTCCACATCGCGCGCGAACCGGATGGCCCACATGCATATATATTTGCATATGCATCTGACATAGGTCAAGGTGAGAAAAGTCGATACATTCCAAATTCGGTGACAGGCTCCACCACTCCAGTTCCGAATTATGCCTATGGAGAATGAGTCGAGCAGATTGATATTCGGGAATTGGGTAGCCTGTCGGGACGCGGATGTTGCCGTCTCGGCCGAAGGCCTTGGAGTGCGGCGCTTCTGCGCCGCTTTGGGTTGATGCATAGAGCCAGGGCTCGGGCCCCAAAGCGGCGATGTATCGCCGCACTCCAAGGCGCCTTCGGCGCACAGCATGAACTCGCCTTTTCAAGTCCCTATTTGGATAAGTCTCCCGGTCTGCGAAAGGGCGGAGCGAATCTCACGATAAAAACTAAATGGGGTTGGGTCCCCGATTTACGTCTGCTGCTTATTCCAGATTCTTGCTTTGGTACCGGATTACGCCGCCAACCATGGTTAGCAGGACCTTTTTCTCCATGAGAAAACACAGCTCGGGATTTTTCTGCAGCTCTCGGATGTCGGGAATGTCCAGGACCACGAGGTCCGCCAGCTTGCCGGCTTCGAGGCTCCCGCGCAGCTTTTCATCGTAAGTCAGATAAGCGCCATTAATGGTGTAGGTCCGCAATGCCTCGGCAATGTCGAGTGTTTCCTCAGGGCCGAAGGCTTTGCCGTCGGATTGAGATTTTCTTGTGAGGAGAGCATAGAGTCCGATCCAGGGATTATGGCTCGTGACGTCATAGTCCGATCCTGAAGTGATGTGCACGCCGGCCTTCAGGTAGGACCGGAACGGCTGGGTCCGGGCGAATCGTTCCGGACCAAGGTTGGCTGTGAATGCTGCGCCTTCCTGCCAGTTGAAGACGGGATTGAGCGAGGCGATAATGCCGTACTTTGCCATTTCCCGCAGCATGTTCGTCTTCTCTTCCATGGGCAGGTAGGCATGGATGATGCTCCAGCGGAGATCTGCATTGGGGCGGACCTTGTGGATCTCGTCCATGAACTTCGCATAAAGATCGACCGCCTGGCGCATGGCCACGTCGCCGCAGGCATGGGTGTGCAGGTCCCAGCCGAACTCGAGCGCTGCCCGGTACTGTGCCTCCCGTACCGCATTGTCGGCTACCACCGGATTGCCCAGGTTCGGGGCGCGCTCGAGTTCTTCTGAGCGGGCGAAGGGCACGGACAGCCAGGCGCTCCGGGTCCCGGCGCCGCCATCGGAGTAGAACTTGGCGCCACGCCAGCGGAGGAAGGCGTCGCCGAGGTTGTTGATCTTTACGGCATCCAGGCGACGGCGGATCACGTCCTGCGCCTGGGTGGTGAATGTCCCTTCATATACGGCAGCAATCCGCATTTTCAAATAGCCGCGATTGTAGGCTTCCTGGTATACCTGCATGTTGTAGCCCATCCCCGAAGAAGGGTCCACCAAGCTGGTGACTCCCAGGCGCAGCATCTCCTCGACGCCGTATTTCACGCTCTCGACATCCTCCTCGAAATCGCCTCCCGACGAGGGCATGCGCACCAGGGCGCCGGCACGCACTCCCACAAAGGCGCCGGTCGGAATCAGGAGCTCCTGCGGTTTGCCGTCAATCATCACGGTTCTATGGGTCCGGAAAATCTTGTCTTCGAATGTGAAGTTCTCCGGGTCCTTCAGCCACCAGGCCGGCCAGGTGCCTGGTTTTTCATCGTCAATGCCCATCGTTTTGAAAACCAGAGTGTTGACACAGACGCCGCGATAGACACGATTCAGCCGGATGGGATTTTCCGGCGCGATTGCGTCAAGCTGCCACCGGGTGACCATTTCCGGGTACTTGTATTGGTCCCAGCGGTTGCCGATGAGCATGTCGCCCGGTTTGGGATTCAGCCGTTTCCTGAGGGCAGTCATGGCGGCCAGGATCTCGCCGGCGTTGCGCGCGTAGGTGAGATCCGCTTCGTACCGGATGTCGTGCCCGAGCCCGAGAAAATGGATGTGCGAATCCTGCAGCCCGGGCAACACCACCTTGCCGGCCAGATTCAGAATCCTCGTGGCGGCGCCCGCATACTTTCGGACCTCCTGCTCTGTGCCGACGGCGATGATCTTCCCGTCTTTGACGGCAATCGCCCTGTGTAATGAAAACTCCCGGTCGACGGTGACCACCTGTCCGCCCGTGAGGATCCAGTCAGCCGCAGGCGTCCAACGCCCCTCCTGGCCGAGGGTTGTCATGCCGGCAGCAGAGAACATTACAATCGCCGCAAGAAGACGGATAGGTCGCATTTGTGCCTCCGGAATCAGATCGATGCTGCCCATTCTAGTTTCTGTCGCGAAACTCGCTTTTGGGGCTGAATTGTCCTCCAACCAAAGCGATTACGTGCGGGCGGGCTTCAGCCCGTGCCCGGTGTGCCTGAATGAGAGATCGGGGCTTCTGTCCACGCATCGCCGTAATAACAAATGAATTACGGTCATGAAATCTGCCGGTCGCGGTTGTTATCTTTAATGCGCGGGCTAAAGCCCGCCCCCACGTTTGACTTCAATCCAGCCGGCACTACGGATCGAACAATGAGTTTCGCGACAGAAACTATTCTACTCAGAATTGTCCCTGGGATTGAGGAATTTCGCGACGGCGGTCTGCGCCGGCCAAGCCTTGGCCCGGATTATTTATGAGAAAAGCATGGAAAAGCATCTGCGGACACGGAAAAACACGGAAAAACACGGACCGGGTCAGAATTTGATGAACCACTTGTTTCGATACATCAGATAGGCTAGCCCGAAAAACAGGAGCACATAAGTCAAGGCGAACATCAGCGAGGCGTTCACGGGGGAGGCCAGGAGCGCGAAGACATGTTGGAAAACGTACGACCAGAGTGACAGTCTGGAACCATCGGCTCCGGTAACCTTCACGAGCAGGGCGGTCTTCCCGAGCAGGCCGGAGAGCGCGAAGATAAAGATTGCGTTCATGCCGTAAATCCGGAACGGCGTTGCCCACATCCTGCAGCCCTTGACGTCGATGATCCAATAGCAGAAGGCAAAGACGTTGGCGGCCAGGCCGGCCATGAACACGGAATAGGAACTGGTCCAGAGGTTCTTGTTGATGGGAAGCCAGAGGCTCATCAGGGCGCCGAAAAACAGCAGCGCATTTCCCATGACAAACATCCAGGCTGTCTTTTCTTCCGGAGTCTTCCGGGCCCGCAGGATGTGGCCGGTCAGGATGCCAAAGAGCGTGGTCGCGATCGCGGGCAGCGTGCTGACAATTCCTTCCGGATCCCACGTTTTGGATGATGCCCACATGTGCCCGCTGAGCATCAGGCTGTCGATGTACTGGGCGAAATTGCCGTCTTTTTCCAGAACCCCGGCGCCATAACCGGGGACCGGGTAGAGTTTCATCAACAGCCAGTAAACAAGGAGGAGGGAGGCGGTCCACCGGATTTGGCCGCGCATGCTCGTGGTCAGGTAAATGGCCGCCGCAATCAGGTAGCACACCGCGATGCGCTGCAGCACGCCGGGGATGCGGATAGTCGCGAAACGAAAATAAGGGAATCCGGCTAGGAACAGGCCGATTGCGAAGATGATGACCGACCGGCGCAGGGCGTGCAGCATGAGGTCACGCCGGTTGGCCCCGCGGCTGATGCGCTTTGCCGTGGAGAGCGTCAGCGCCATCCCTGTGATCCAGAGGAAGAAGGGAAATATGGTGTCGGTGAAGGTCCAGCCATGCCAGGGAGCATGCAGGAGTGGGGGATACACGGCACTCCAGGTCCCGGGATCGTTGACGAGGAGCATCGCCGCGATCGTTGCGCCGCGAAAGACATCCAATGACATCAGCCGGTCGCGGAACGGCAGATCTCCGGCATCCGACTCCCGGCGCACTTCCGTTGAATCTTCGAACCCATTCTTCGCGTCGATGGCCATGGCCTCTCCCTGATGGTGGTGGGGCGTTTTCAAATGAGCTACAGATTACCATGAACTTGTGCGAACATTGGCATAGGCATGGAAATCTGTTGAGGAGGCCATTCAATGATGAAATTCGAGCATTTCGCACTCAATGTACCCGATGCGATAAACATGGCAGCATGGTATGTCTCCAATCTCGGCATGACGGTTGCCATGTCCATGGACAAGGAACCCTATACCCACTTCCTTGCCGATGCGACCGGCCGCGTGGTTATGGAGATCTATACGAACAAAGCAGCTCTTGTCCCCGAGTATGGCAACATCCATCCGCTGAACCTCCACCGTGCTTTTGCCGTAACCGACGCGGATGCCGCTAAAGAACGCCTGCTGGCAGCGGGCGCGGTATATGTGGAGGAAGTGAGGCCTGCAGATGGATCGGTCCTTTACATGCTGCGCGACCCATGGGGCGTACCGCTGCAGGTCTGCCGCCGCGCAAAGCCGTTCTAAGTTTTGGCCTGCCGCGAATGGCGTTAATCAGTTTCTGTCGCGAAACTCGCCTTTAGGGCCGAATCGTCCGGCAACTATTGCAATCACGTGGGGGGGCTTTAGCCCTTAAGCGCTAAGTTAAGTCATTTCGGCATCGCTTACCTGGCCT
>CAYGYF010000033.1:0-13087 GCA_964354065.1 uncultured Dehalococcoidia bacterium
CCCAGGTCGAGGTGAGCTTCGACATCGACGCCAACGGCATCCTCAACGTCAGCGCCCGCGACAAGGGCACCGGCCGCGAGCAGAAGATCACCATCGTCGCCGGCTCCGGCCTCTCCAAGGACGAGGTCGAGCGCATGAAGCAGGAGTCCGAGACCTACGCCGAGGAGGACCGCCGCCGCCGCGAAGAGATCGAGCTGCGCAACCAGGCCGACTCCCTGGCCTACACCGTCGATAAGACCCTCCGCGACCTAGGCGACAAGGTGCCTGCCGACCTGCACAGCGAGGTCGAGGCCAAGGTCAAGGCCTTGCGCGACGCCCTCCAGGGCACCGACACCGACGCCGTGCGCACCGCCCTCAACGCCCTCTCCGAGGCCATGCAGCGCCTGGGCGCCCACGTCTACAGCCAGCCCGGCGCTCAGCCGCCGCCGGAGGGTGCGCCGCCCGGGCCTGAGGGCGAGGGCCCCGCCGAGGAGGGCACCGTGGAGGGCGAGTTCCGGGAGGTGTGACGGGCAGAAGGAAGGCCGGGGCCTGCAAGAAGAGGGCCCCGGCTTTTTCTTTACCGCATCTGCCAGGCCCCTACCTGGCCGAGCATGCCCTCCGTTATAATAGAGGAGACGCGGGCGCGTCGATGTGTAGTGGAACGCTTCTTCGTGCTTGCGGTTCTCAGGATGGAGAACCCTATTGACTGACCCTTGTGTCCACAGCCTCACCCTTGGTTTAGCGTAGGGAGGGCTGACTATGCCACGCCAGAGGAACATCGTTCCAGTCAAGCGAGAGCTGATTGTTTGGGCAAGAGAGTGCGTGCGCCTGTCCCAAGCAGAGGCCGCTGAACTCCTGAACGTGCCGCTTGGTACTCTACAAGCCTGGGAGTCCGGAACCGAGGGCTTTGGCATCACCCAGTTAAGGCGGATGGCCACTGTGTATAAGCGGCCCGTCGCCGCGTTGCTACAGCCTACTGCACCACCACCACAGCCCATTCCCTACGACTTTAGAACTGTAGAGGGGCTAGGACCCACTTTGACCACCGAGACGATAGTGGCTATTCGCGACGCTCAACGCATCCAAATGCTCGCAACTGAATTGACCGATGACGACCCCAGTCTCTTCAGGAAAGCTGACCTTCCCGAGGTAGAGCCAATGGATAGCGCGACGGAATTGGGGTTGCTAGAGCGTGACGCCGTTGGCATCGACATCGACACTCAACTCAGATGGCCAAGTGCGAATGTCGCCTACAATGCTTGGCGCGGTCAGCTTCAGGCGCTGGGCATATTGGTGCTTGCGAAGCGAATGCCGCGACAGGATTGTCGCGGGTTCTCCCTCTGCGAAGCTGGTGCAATACCCGTTATCGTCGTCAACAGTCGAGAAGTTGACCAAGCCAAGATATTTACGCTCTTCCATGAATATGCTCACTTGGCGCTGAATCGCGAAGGCATCTGTCTGGAAAGAGACAGCGTGAGCACTGAACGCTGGTGCAACCTCTTCTCCTCCTCTCTCTTGGTTCCACCTATCAGCTTAAGAGAAATGGTTCCTAGTCGGATCACGTCTACAACCGACGTTGCGTCCCTGGCAAGGCGCTTCAGCGTCTCGCGGCACGTCATCGCCATTCGGTTGGCCGAATTAGACCTAGCTCCCCGTCACCTATACGAGGAAATAAAGCGCGAGGATGAGGAGAGAGACTGGGCCAGTCCTATCACGGAAGAGGAGTTTCCGGGGAGACCTCAGGAGGCCGTTCGCTTGTCGGAGGTAGGCGTTGGTTTCGCGAGCATCGTGCTCGCGGCTCTTAAGAGAGGCCTGATTGATCCGAGGGATGCCAGTGATTTCCTAGATATACGTCCTGAAAAGTTGGAGCCGCTGAGCCAGCGCGTAGAAGCGGCTCTAAGAAGGTACAGATAAGCCGTGTCCGTTCCCGCAGAACCATCATACGTGATTGATACGAGCGCGGTGCTGGACTTGGAGGGCGTAAACGACGCTACGAGTTATACCAATGATGCTCAGGTCAGAGAGCGGATTTGGAGAGGCCTGGAAGACATGATCCGGCAGGGCCGAGTCGTCACTGTGTATGCGGCAAAGGACGAGTTTAAGCGCAAGTGTCCAAGTGTCTATAAGCGCCTTCAACCACTATCAAACGACTTCTTCAGGCCCGACTCGGTTTCACTGTTCCAGGCCCTCCAAGGTGTGCTGAGTCGGGTCGAGGAACGCACTCTTCGCAGACTGAACCGTATAAAGCCGAACAGAGACCCCGCAGACCCCTACCTTGTCGCGCTTGCGCGGCTGGAGAATCGTACTGTCGTAACGAGCGAGAAGCATAGGCGAGACAGAAATCCACCGTACCAACGGGATGAAAAACTGCCGGACATCTGCGAGGCGAACGGCGTACCTTGCCTCAACCTTCAAGGCTTCGTACAAGCTGAGGGCCTCTAGTTACTCCTAGTGACGGGATAATTGCGAACACTAAAGACGTACTCTCCTAAGATGCCCCACGCCACTTCAAAGCCTTGACCCCCGCCACCCGCACTTGCCGCTCCCCCGGCTGCATCTGATACAATAGCCCTAGAGCCATGACTACCACCAAGCGCGACTACTACGAGGTTCTCGGCGTCCCCCGCAACGCCAGCCAGGAAGACCTCAAGAAGGCCTTCCGCCGCCTGGCTATGCAGTACCACCCCGACCGCAACAACAAGCCGGGCGCCGAGGGGCGCTTCAAGGAGATAAACGAGGCCTACGAGGTCCTCTCCGACACCGAGCGCCGCCTGGCCTACGACCGCTTCGGCCACGATGGCCTCCGGGGCTTCGGCGCCGGCGGCCGCCCCTTCGACGGCTTCGACCTCGGCGGCTTCGGCGACATCTTCGATGCCTTCTTCGGCGGCACGATGACCCGCGCTCGCCGCGAGGCCCGCCGCGGCGCTGACCTCCGCTCCCGCCTCACCGTCACCTTCGAGGAGGCCGCCTTCGGCTGCCACAAGGAGGTCCAGGTCACCCGCACCGAGCTCTGCTCTCGCTGCGGCGGCCAGGGCAACGAGCCCGGCAGCCAGCTCGCCCGCTGCCCTGCTTGCAACGGCTCCGGCGAGGTCCGGCGCGTCCAGCGCAGCTTCTTCGGCCAGTTCGTCAATGTCGCCGTCTGCCAGCAGTGCGGCGGCGAGGGTCGCATCATCACCGAGCCCTGCCAGCAGTGCCGCGGCAGCGGCCGCGAGCGCCACCGCCGTCGCCTGGAGGTCAAGATCCCCGCCGGCGTCAGCGACGGCTCCCAGATGCGCCTCAGCGGCGAAGGCGACGCCGGCCTCAACGGCGGCCCGCCCGGCAACCTCTACGTGGCCATCCAGGTTCTGCCTCATCGGGTCTTCCAGCGAGAGAACAGCGACATCATCTTCGACCTGGACGTCAACATCGCTCAGGCTGCCCTCGGCGCCGAAGTGAAAGTGCCCACCCTGGACGGCCCCCACAATCTGAAGATACCCGCCGGCACCCAGAACGGCCGCGTCTTTGTGCTCAAGGGCCGCGGCGTGCCTCACCTGCGCGGCCAGGGGCGTGGCGACGAGCTGGTGCGAGTGCGCGTCGTCGTCCCCACCAGCCTCACCGCCGACCAGAAACGCCTGCTCAAGGACCTGGCCGCCTCCCTGGGCGACTCCACCGACTCCCAGGACGACAAGGGCCTCCTGGGCAAGATCAAGGAAGCGTTGGGGTAGACGTTGGTCTCTGCCCCGATAAATCGGGGCAGCTTCCGCCGAAGCCGCGGATTTCAATCCGCGGGGGAATTCACTTCTCGAACCACTAAACCCATGAGCCAGGAAAACCAGGGTCGCTGGCTCGAGCTGGCCGTGGAAGTCCCTCCCGAGGCCGAGGAGGCCCTCGCCGACGTCCTGCGCCGGCACGTTTCGGGCGGCGTGGCCATCGAGGAGGGCGCAGCGTCAGTCGTCATCAAGGGCTATCTGCCCGCCGCTGACGACCTACCTCACCTGAGGCGCTCCATCCGCCGCGCGTTGGTCACCCTCGCCCCGTCGGTTAGGTTCCGTATCCGCTGGCTGCGCGAGGAGGACTGGGCCCACGCCTGGAAGAGATTCTTCCCTGTTCTACGGCTGAGCCCGCGATTGGTGCTCTGCCCCACCTGGCGCTCGTATCGCCCCCGCCGAGGTGAGGCCGTCATCCGTCTCGACCCCGGCATGGCCTTCGGCACCGGCCAGCACCCCACGACCCTCATGTGCCTGCGTGCCCTGGAGGAGCTGCTGCGACCGGGGATGAGCGTCCTCGACCTGGGCAGCGGCTCCGGCATTCTATCCCTGGCCGCAGCCAGGCTGGGGGCAGCCTCGGTGCTGGCCCTCGACACCGACCCGCAGGCGGTCGCGATTGCCCGCGAGAACGCCCGCATCAACGGCCTGGAGGCGGTCGTGCAGGTGGAGGAAGGCAGCCTGGGTGGGGCTCAGGGTGCCACCTTCGATCTGCTGGTGGCCAACATTAGCGGCCCCGTCATTGTGGAATTGGCCTCGGTCATAGCAGAAGCGTTGCGGCCCGGCGGTATCCTCATCGCCGGCGGGTTCATCGAGGGGACGGCGGCGTCAGTGTCCGCCGCTCTGATGGCCGCTGGCCTCAGCGTGGAGCGCACGCTATCGGACGGCGACTGGCGGACCCTCATCGCCCGCAGGCAGGCTACGGGCTTATTTCCGCCTGCGTCCAGGGCAGCGGGTCGACCCGCACGCCGCGCACTATCATCTCCCAATGGAGGTGAGGCGCCGTCGCCAGGCCGGTCGCGCCCACAGCCCCGATGACCTCCCCCTGAGCCACGTCCTGCCCCTCGGCCACCAGTATCTGCGACAGGTGGTGATAGCCGCTGAACACGCCGGCCCCGTGGTCGATGATCACCGTGTTGCCTCGCAGGTGCAGCTCGCCGGCGAAGGCCACCCGGCCGGCATTGGCCGCCATCACCGGGTCCCCTTCCCCAGCGGCGATGTCCAGCCCGCTGTGGTTGCTGAGCGGCCCACCGTCGAAGCTCCGACGCAGGCCGAAGGTGTCGCCCAGGGCGCCGGCCGCGGGCAGGATGAATGGCCCCGACCACAGCCGCTCGGGGGTCAGGCCAGCGTACACCGAGTCCAGGAGTTGGCGCTCTGCTTCGATGGCCACCGCGTCGGTCAGGAGCTGTCCTGTCTCCGGCGCCAGCTCTATATACTCCTCGAGGAAGCCGGCGTCCACCACCGTCAGCACCAGATTCGGCAGGCCCTCCCCGTTTGAGCTTATTTGCACCCAGTACTCGCCGGGGGCGAAGTCGGCGGCGGCGCCCATCACTGCCCACCAGATCCCGTCGTCCCAGAGCATCGGGTAGGGGAGGCCAGCGAAGAACAGGGTGGGACTTGTTTCCGCTGAGGAGTCGCGCAGGCGCACCAGGAATACTCCCCCTTGGCGTACCATCGTCGGCGCTAGCTCCACCCTGGCTGAGGCGGGAGTCGTCGCCGCGGGCGTTGGCGATGAGGCTGGCGGCGGCGAAGCTGTGCTGGCAGGCGTGACGGTGGATGTGGGGGTGGCTGTGCTGGTAGGCGTGGCGGTGGACGTGACCGTGGCTGTGCCGGTAAGCGTGGCGGTGGGCGTGACCGTGGCTGTGCCGGTAAGCGTGGCGGTGGGCGTGACTGTAGCTGTGCCGGTAGGCGTCGCGCTGATCGTGGGCAGGTAGCGGCCGATGCTCGTCGGCTCGGTGTCGGTCTCACCGTTCTGGCAGGCCAGGAAGGCGAGGGCGAGCGTGGCTGCCAGGGCGGCCATAGCCAGTCTCCTCTGGAGGGCGTCCATGTCGAGGCGATCTTACCCCAAGGCACGGCTCGGCGCATCTCGCCCTGTCCCTTCCTTTGGTCGCCCCAAACAGACCTGATATAATCCAAAGGCGGGCCTGGCTTGGGAGCCGGGTTGGGCTCTGCTGGGGTGCCTGGCCGTATCCGCCGGAGGCGGACGCCTCTGGCGCCCATCTCATCGTAGCTGCAGGGCTTCTCCGCTACGCGGAGTCCGCATGGCGGACAAGGCGGACAGCCCTGCATCGAAGGGGGGAGGTCATGAAGTTCTACCTGTGCGACACGGATCTCGGCTGGATCGGCCTGGTCTTCTCGGTCGGGGGGCTGCGAGCGGCGACGCTGCCCCGCCAGGACAGAGACGACGCCTTGAGGGAAGTCCTCGCCCTGGGCGGCCAGGAGGAGGCACCAGAGGGGGAGTTGGGCGACCTGCCGCAGCTCCTGCGCCGCTACGCCCGGGGAGAGCCTGTCCTGAGCGGAGTCGAAGGGCCTGTCGCCTTTCCCGACTCCCTGGACCTCGCAGGCGTCACCCCCTTCCAGCGAGCGGTCTGGCTGGCCACCCGGGACATCCCCTACGGCGAGACGCGGAGCTACGGCTGGCTGGCGGCGCGGGTGGGCCGGCCGGGGGCAGCGCGGGCGGTGGGCCAGGCGCTGGCCACCAACCCCTGGCCGATCATTATGCCCTGCCATCGAGTGGTGGGCGCTGACGGCGGCCTGGGCGGCTACGGCGGCGGGTTGGACATGAAGGAGCGCCTGCTAAGGTTGGAGGGGGCTCTATAATCGAGCAGCCCAAGCCTGCTGCTCCCTACGGCAAGACGGTCGCAGATAAAATTCCCGCTCTACTCTCCATTAATAGGGATGGGTTTGCCGCCTTTTAGCTTGACGTCCTTCCGTTGGTAGACGGCTTTCCCCTTCAATTTTCGCGCTGCGTCTTTCACGCCAAACGTATGGGTTCTTCCACCCCTGCCTGTTCCTGCAGTGCTTCCCTGGTATTGCCAGTCACCCTTTTGAAGGAATATCACGTCTACACGCCATATGATTACCGGCTTACCAGGTTCCAGGGACATCGTCGGATCGATCATGTATCGCCAGATAATGTACCAGCCTGGGTGATCGTAGTGAGATTGCAACCCCCACGGACGCTTGCTTCCCTTTGATTCCAGAGATTCGCCGGGGGAAGGGCTCGGGCCGCTACCCCTTCTTCGCAGGTCAGGGAACCGTTGCTGAGCTACGTCGAGATGGCGGCTCTTTTCATAAACGCTGTACGCATCCAGGGCCTTGGTGCCGTAGATGCCGACCAGTGCGCTGAAAACGTTGGCCTGCTCGTAGTAGATGTCAACAAGCTCGGCCAGCTCCCTCTCGATGTATTCGACGGCTCTACGGGCGGCGGCGACCGTCAGTCCTGGCGGTAGTGGTACGGGCGTGTCAAAGCCCTCTTGTTGAACCACTCCCATTCCCCTCTACCATTTTCAAGGCCGCCAATCGGGGAATGGCTGAAACAGCCATCTCGTAGTATTCCGGATTGATTTCAAGCCCGATGCTTCTGAGGCCGCACGCCGTAGCAGCAGCAATTGTTGAGCCTGACCCCATGAATGGGTCAAGGATGATCCCTTCACCCAACGGAAGGGCAGAGCGGACAATCTGCCTGAGAAAGTGCTGAGGCTTGAGTGAGGGGTGAGGCGCAATGGCACGTTCGATACCGCGGGCCGGTGACGACTCAATCAAGTCCTTGAAAGGCTCGGCTGCCGAAATACGCCTGAGTCCGCCCGTCTTCCACTTCCGCAGATTGTCTTGCACGCGCCCTTCGCACGGCTTGCGAAAAAGTGCCCATGGTTCCCAACAGGACTTCGGCATCACGCACACGTCCCGAAACTCCTTGTGTGCGTTCTTCGGTCGGTCGCCACCCCGTAGGGTGTAGACGGTCCGAATGATGTCGCCGCGCTTTTCGAAACCAACTGTAGTGAGAGGTTCATACACCAGGTAAGAGACCAGGGGATTAGTCGCAATGAACACATGGGCGCCAGGAACAAGAACCCGAATCAGAGCGATGGCAAGCTCGCAGAAGAAGTCTCGCAAGGCTGCCCTGTCGGTTCTCGTGAGAACCGTGAAGCGCGGAAGTGGCTGCCGCTTATGGCCGTCGAATGACGGCGGGATACGCCAGACGCCCCCATGCCCGTTCTTGAGTTTTGTCAGCTCTTTGTCGGTGTATTCAACGAGCCCGTAGGGAGGGTCAGTGACAACCGCCTGGATTGAATTCGCTGGTGCCCTTGCCAACCATTCGAAGGCGTCTACATTGTAGATTCCGTATAGATGTCCGAACGCCCGCTGTTCGAGGACACTCGGTACTGGAGCCAGTTCCATGACTGTCTCGCGCAACTTCGGAGAGTTCATCTCTTCTCACCTTGCTCTTTGGTACCAGGCTGATGCAGCCACCGACCAAGGGATCAGTCTTTGAATCCCGCTTTAGGCCCCCGAAAACATTTGTCCTAAGTGTTACACGGTTTCGTGTAAATGTCAAGCCCCTCAGGCGCCAGTTTTAGACAAATTCAGCCGTCCCCCATCCCCCAACACGCCGCCCAGCCGCTCGCTCAGCTCGCCGCAGGCCCTGGTTCGGGGCAGCTCCAGCTCCACCTCGTCGCCGTCCCGCTGGCGGATGGTGAGGCGTACCTCGTCGTCCCCCTCGAACTCCTGAAGGGCGCTCATCAACGCTCGCAGCCGCTCCTGGTCGCTCTCCGTATCCTCCGTCTCGGTAAGCGTGATGTGCAGGCTGTGGGGGACAGGGAGGGAAGAACGCCGAACATGGTTCTGGGTTCTGGGTTCTGGGTTCTGGGGTCGCGGTGGGGGGTCCTTGTCCTCCTCGTAGGCCGCGGCCCTCTGCACGCTCACCTGAAGGCGGTCGTTGCGAGAGCGCACCTGCACCGTGAGCAGGAGGATGTTTCCCTCCGCCCACAGGTCGCGGGTTCGGTCGAAGACGTCGGGCCAGACGGTCACCTCCACGCTCCCCGATAGGTCCTCGATCTCGGCCGCCAGGAAGGGGCGGCCGTCGCGGGTGAGAATCTGGCGGGTGGATGTGACGATGCCGGCGATCAGCAGCTCCCGCCCAGCCATCTCCAGGGAGAGCTCGCTGCACATGGCGGTCACCCGCGACGCCAGGGCGGCCGCCGCTCGGCCAAAGGGGTGCTCCGAAACATAGACGCCGAGAAGCTCCTTCTCCCAGGAGAGCTGCGTGGCCAGGGGCACCTCTGCCTCCTCCAGCTTCAGGCTGGGCCCGGAAGCGGCCTCCCCAAACAAGTCGAAAAGGGTGGCCTGGCCGGACTCCCGCAGCTTCTGGGTCCGCTGGGCTAGAGCGATGAGGCGATCCAGGTTGGCCAGGAGAGTGCCCCGGCCGCCCAGGCCGTCGAAGGCGCCGGCCTTGATCATGCTCTCCAGAGCCCGCTTGTTGAGGTGGTGGCAGTCGACGCGCTGACAGAAGTCCTCGATGGAGGCGAAGGGGAGGCCGGCGTCGCGGGTCTCGATGATCCCCGCGACAATGCCCGTTCCCACGTTCTTGATGTTGGCCAGCCCGAAACGAATAGCCAGGTGCCCGTCATCCTGCTCCAGGGCGAAGTTGACGCGGCTGCGGTTGACGTCGGGGGGCAGGACCTTGATACCCAGGCGGGCGCACTCGGCGTAGGTCTCGGCCACCCGTTGGGCGGCGCCTGCGGGGTGATGCTCGGCCAGCATGAGGACGGCCGTCATATACTCGGCGGGATAGTTGGCCTTGAGGTAGGCTGTCTGGTAGGCGATGGTGGCGTAGGAGACGGCGTGGGCTTTGTTGAAGGCGTAGCCGGCGAACGGCTCGATCAGGTTGAAGATCTGATCGGCCTGGGCCTGGCGGTAGCCTTTGGCCTTAGCTCCGGCCAGAAAGCGCTCCCTCTCGGCCCGCATCACCGTGGGGATCTTCTTGCCCATTGCCTTGCGCATGACGTCGGCCTCGCCCAGGGCGTAGTCGGCGAACTTCTGGGCGATGAGGAGCACCTGATCCTGATAGACGATGACGCCATACGTCTCGTCGAGGATGTCCGCCAGGTCGGGATGGGGGTAGCGGATCGCCTCCCGGCCGTGCTTGGCCCTGATGTATGTGGGGATGTGCTGCATGGGGCCCGGGCGGTAGAGGGCCACCATGGCCGCCAGGTCTTTGATGGCCGTGGGCTTCAGCTCCTGGATGTAACGGCGCATCCCCGTGCTCTCTAGCTGGAACACCCCGAAGGTCTCGCCGGCCGAGAGCATGACGTACGTTCTGGCATCGCTGTCGGGCAGAGCCTTGAGGTCGATGTTCACGCCGCGCGTCTCGCGGATGATCTCCACCGCCTTGCCGAGAATCGTCAGGTTGGCCAGGCCCAGGAAGTCCATCTTCAACAGGCCGATGTCGGCCACAGCGTCCATGGCGTACTGGGTGGTGGGGATGGAAGCGCCGTCGCCGCGGGCGGGTCGCTGCAAAGGGAGAAAGTGGACCAGCGGCTCGGGGGCGATGACGACGCCAGCGGCGTGCGTGCTGGCGTGGCGGGCGATCCCCTCCAGTTGTTTGGCCGTGTCCACCAGCCGGGCCACCTGCTCATCGGCGTCGTAGATGCTGCGGAGTTCGGTGCTTCCCTCCAGGGCGCGGTCGATGGTTATATTGAGGGCGGAGGGCACCAGGCGAGCCACCCGGTCTACATCGGTGTAGGTCATGCCCAGGGCGCGGCCGACGTCGCGGATGGCCGCCTTGGCCCCCATGGTGCCGAAGGTGATGATCTGAGCCACCCGGTCGGGGCCGTACTTCTCCGCGGCGTAGCGGATCATCTCGTCGCGGCGGTCCTCGGCAAAGTCGAGGTCCACATCGGGCATCTCCCGCCGCTCCACGTTCAGGAAGCGCTCAAACACCAGGCGATACTCCAGGGGATTGATGTCGGTGACGCCCAGGCAGTAGAGGATGATGCTGGCGGCGGCCGAACCCCTTACGGCCATGAGGATGCCCCGCTCCCGGGCGAACTGGGCGAAGTCGTGCACCACCAGGATGTAGTGGGTGAAGCCGGTCTGGCGGACTACCGACAGCTCGTGCTCCAGGCGGCGGCGGGGCTCCTCGGAGCCGTTGGGGTAGCGCCGGGCGAGGCTCTCGTGACAGAGCTGGGCCAGATAGTCGTCGGCGGAGATGCCTGGGGGCACGTCGGCCTCCGGCAGGTGCGGCTGGCCGAACTCTAGCTCCAGGTCACACATCTGGGCGATGCGCCAGGTGTTGTCGATGGCCTCGGGCAGCTCGGCGAAGAGCTGGCGCATCTCCTGTTCGGACTTCAGGTAGTAGGAGTCGGCATCGCCGGCCAGACGCATCCGCCGCTCGTCCAGAATGGAGGTGTTGGTGCCGATACAGAGGAGGATGTCGTGGATGGGCGCGTCCTGGCGATGGACGAAGTGGACGTCGTTGGTGGCTACCAGGGGCAAGCCCGTCTCTCGCGACAGGCGCACCAGCTTCTCGTTCAGTTTGGTGAGCTCGGGGATGTTGTGCTCCTGGAGCTCCAGGTAGAACTCGCCGAACACCTCCCGATGCCAGCGTGCGGCCTCGACCGCTTCATCCCAGCGGTCGGCAGCCAGCAGGCGCGGTATCTCGCCGCTCTGACAGCCGGACAGGGCGATGATCCCCTCATGGTGTTCCTGAAGCAACTCCTTGTCCAGGCGCGGCTTGTAGTAGTAGCCCTCCAGGTTGGCCTTGGTCACCAGGGTCAGGAGGTTGCGATAGCCGCCGAGGTTGCGGGCCAGGAGGGTGATGTGGTGAAGCTGCTTGTCCCTGGCCTCGCGGGAGTGGCGGGAGTTCTGGGCTACGTAGGCCTCGACGCCGATGATGGGTTTAAGGCCGCGGGCGTGCGCTTCCTTGTAGAACTGGATGGCGCCGTAGAGGACGCCGTGGTCGGTGAGGGCGATGGCCTCCTGGCCCAGCTCCCGCGCTCGCTCCATGAGCTGGGGGATGCGGGCCAGACCGTCCAGAAGGCTGTACTCGCTGTGAAGGTGAAGGTGCGTAAACATCTGTGCTTAAGCGGCGAAACCCATTATAGCAAGGACAGGGAGAGGTGGAGTGAGTTTATGTTAATTTGCGCAGAAAATTTTGGCGAGGGTGGCAGCTTGCCGTCCTCTGGCAATCCAAGACCGGCGGGAATTCGGATGGTATACTCGGTGCTTGGCGAGCAGCGGAACCAAGATTATGGTTCCGCTAGCTTGTTGTCAACCGACAGGAGCGATATCCATGAGCGATGTGAAGGTTGGGGTGATCATCTGGCCCCTGCCCCTGGAGCAGGCGGAGCGAGTGGAGGAGCTGGGCTTCGACTCCCTGTGGACGAGCGAGCACATGCTGTTCTGGGTGCCCGTGTTCGATGCCGTCACCGTGCTGGCCGCCTTCGCCGCCAGAACTCAGCGCATCCTCTTGGGCTCGGCTGTCCTTCTCCTGCCGCTCAGGCATCCCACCATCGTGGCCAAGGAGGTGGCCAGCCTGGACGTCATCTCCGGCGGCCGCATCATCCTGGGCGTCGGCGTCGGCGGCGAGTTCCCGCGGGAGTTCGTGGCCTGCGGCGTGCCGCTGAACGAGCGCGGCCGGCGGGCCAATGAGGCCATCGAGGTCCTGCGCAAGCTATGGGGCGAATCGCATGTCAACTATCAGGGCCGCTTCTTCCAGCTGGAGGACGCCACGATGGAGCCCAAGCCGGTGCAGAAGCCCGGCCCGCCCATCTGGGTGTCCGGGCGCTCGGAGGCTGCCATCAAGCGGGCGGCCCGCCTGGGCGATGGCTACCTGCCCTACCTGTTCAGCCCCGAGCGCTACCGCGATAGCCTGAGCAAGCTGGACGCCTTCGCCCAGGCGGCGGGCCGGGACCCGGCGTCCATCGAGACGGGGCTCTATCAGTTCATCGCGGTGGCGGACACCTACGAGGAGGCGCGAGATCGAGCCAGCCGAGAGCTGAGCCTGCGCTACAATCAGCCCTTCGACCGCATCGTCGACCGCTACTGTGTGCTGGGCACGCCCGACCAGTGCGCCGACAGGCTAGGCCAGTACGTTGAGGCGGGCGCGCGGCACTTCATCCTGGTGCCCATCTGCCCTCCGGCTGAGCTGCCGGCCCACCTGGAGGCGTATGCCAGGCAGATCGCGCCCAAGGTTCGCTCGGGGTGAGGAGCGCCCGCCTCTGCCGCTCGTCCTGAGCCTGTCGAAGGATGAGCGGCGGGCTCATGGTTCGACAAGCTCACCATGAGCGGCCTAAGAAGGGCGCCCGTTAAATTGACGGCCGTTTGGCAGGTGGGCTATCATTTTAGTGGACCTTGTTCTGCCA
>CAYGYF010000034.1:0-12930 GCA_964354065.1 uncultured Dehalococcoidia bacterium
GGTAGTCCTCCTGCCACAGCTCCGAGTGGTAGAACCCAGCGCTCACCGCCTCGGTGTGCATGGGCTGCGTGGGCTCCTCCAGCGTGATGAACAGCCCCATCTCCGCCTTCTCTCGCTCCATTGTACCCTTGAGGTCACGGATGTGGGCGGCGTTGACGTGCCCGCTCTTGACCTGCACGACGACCCGCCTGGCCCTGCCGCCCGCCTCCATGAAGCCGATGCTGCCGTCGATGCCCCTGTCGGCGCCCTTGCGGCGGTCGTCGCCCACAGGCTTGGCGTTCACCAGGCCGAGCGCCCACCACTGGAACTGATAGCGGTCCTGGTCGGCCAGGGCGCGGGCACCGGCCAGATCGACCGGCTCGCCCACAACCTCGAACTCGATGCCTGGGAAGCTATCCTGCAACCGCTCTTTCATCACCGTGATCGCTAGATAGGTGATGTCGATGCCGATCCAGCGGCGGTTGAGCTTGTGGGCGGCGACGACGGCGGTGCCGCAGCCGCAGAAGGGGTCGAGAACCACGTCGCCCTCGTTAGAGGAGACCTGCACGATGCGCTCAAGCAGCGCCAGTGGTTTCTGGGTCTGATAGCCAAGTCGTTCGCCCCTGCGGATGCCACGCACCATCGGGATGTCGTCCCACCAATCCTGAAGGGTGACTCCCTTGCTTTCGTCGAGATAGCGCTTGAGGTAAGGTATGCCGCTCTTGGAATACGCAAGGCGGCCGGCGTCGTGCAGCTGCTGCATGCGTTCGCGGCTAACACGCCAGTACCGGAGGTGTCCATTCCACTCGTAATAGGGGTTGCCCTTGGCGGCTCCCCGCGGCCCCGAAAGGTCGGCCTTGTTGTACCGCCGCCCTGTCTCCGGCTCGATGTAGCGGTACCAATTGTCGATCGTCGACTGGGGTAGGGGCCTGAAGAGCGCATTGAAGCGTCGGTCAGTGCTCTTCGAATAGAACAAGATGACATCGTGAAGTCGCCCCAAGTGTCGCGCTCCCTGGCCGACGTCGCTGTGCGCATCCGAACGCTTCCACACGACCTCATTCACGAAGTTCTGCTTACCAAATATCGTATCGAGCACCACCTTCAGGTAGTGGCCCGCCGTGGGGTCGCAGTGGAGGTAGATGGAGCCCGTCTGCTTCAGCACGCGCCGCAACTCCACAAGGCGAGCCGTCATCATCACCAGATAGGCCATGACGTCGTTGCCCCGGACAAAGTCTCGCAAAGCCGAGACGATCTTGGCCACCTGCGGCGGGCCGTTGGCCACGATCTCCTCGTACGTCCGCTGGGCCGTTAGGTCCCAGTGCCAGGTATCGCTGAAGGCCCTGATCTGCGCCTCCGACGGCTCGCCGGTGGTCTCACGGAACAGCACGTTGTAGTCGGCCTGGCTGTTGAACGGCGGGTCAAGGTAGATGAGGTCGATGGACTCGTCCGGGATGTGCTTCCGCAGGATGTCCAGGTTGTCGCCGTAGTAGAGGACGTTCGTCTTCAGTTCAGGCATTCTCGTTGCCCACGCTTTGATCTGGCGTTCCCGCTGATGGCTGCCGGCCGTGAAGCACGGTCGCCCGAGCGCTCATGGAGGCCCGCCCTTTCAGCGAGGCGCGGCCTTTGAGGATGAGGCCGGTGATTGTGCCGGATTCGTCTCGATTCAATTGGGCCGACCCAGCGTCTTCCATACCACGCAGCACCAATGTCGCTAGCCTCCTGAGCTCCGCCGCCTCAGACTTCAACCCTCTGGCAGCCTTCAAGTAGAAGAACCATGAACACACGATGGTTATGAGCCCTCCGACCACCATGCTCCCTCCAGGCAAGAGGACGTTGGTCACGATGTCAGACATTTCTACCGCCTCTCCTCCCCCGCCTTCCGTCGCGGCAGGCGGATCACGCTGTGCCCCGACAGGCCCAGGATGAGGCGGGCCTTGGGCTCATCGCTCGCCCGCACCCACACCTCCCAGCCCAGCGGCGCCTCTCCCTCTCGAGAAGCCTGCCCTGAGCCTCCGCCGGAGGCGGATCCGCCTCTGGCGGAGGCCGAACGGGCCGCCCCTCGCTCCCGGACGGTGGCGCTTACCCCCTGACGCTGGAGGGCTACCGACCACACCTCCACCTCCACTTGATGGATGGTGCCGGCCACTTTCACCAGTGGGTCCTCGGCCGGGCGACACCACCGGAAGGGGCCTGCCCTGAGCTTGTCGAAGGGAAACGTTTGGCGAATCCTATCGAGCATGGATCACCCCAACGCCGGTCTCATCCGCCTCCGGCGGAGACGAGAGGGGGCGGGGCGCCGCTGCCCAGGAACTGATAGACGGCCGCCGCCGCCTCCCTCTGGCCGCGAGCGAAGGTTCGGTTGACCACGATATCGGCCTCGCTGGCATTGGGGAGGCGCAGACGATAGCGGTGGCCGTCGGCGAGGGCGCCGGCCGGCGCCACCTCTCGCAGGACGCCTTCCCATTCCCCCAGGCCGAGGCCCAGGGCGTCGATCACCAGCTCACAGTAGGCCTTGGCCACGACTTCGCCTTCGCTGCTCAGGATGTCCACCATCCCCCGAAAACGCTGCGTCGCCACCTTCCCGCCTCCGGCGGACTGCCCCCCGATAGATCGGGGGACGACTATCCGCGATGTCGGCGCTGCCAGCGGGTCTTTTTCAGCATCTTGCGATGCTTGTGCTTGCGGATCTTCTTGCGCCGCTTCTTAACGACAGAGCCCATACCTACTCCTCGTGATGGCCTGCCTCCTTCCGCCAAAAGCTACCTGACAGTTGGATGAACCGCTCACCTTCCCTTGTTGGGGAACCCCCTACAGCAGCACCAGGTTGTCGCGGTGGACGACCTCGGCCCCGTACTCGTGGCCCAGCGCCTCCTCGATGCGCTCGGAGCGCAGGCCGCGGATGGCCTCGATATCGACTGCGCCGTAGTTGGCGATGCCGCAGGCGATGCGTTGCCCCTCGCCGTCGCAGATGACAACAGCATCACCCCGCTCGAAGCTGCCCTCCACCCGGCGCACGCCGGCCGGCAGGAGGCTTCGCCCCTCCTGGCGCAAGGCCCTGACCGCTCCCCCATCCACCACGATGCTCCCCTTGAGGGACAGCCCGGCCAGCATCCAGCGCTTGCGGCTCTCCATCCGGTCCGCCGCCGCCGGAAACAGGGTGCCCACCGCCTCGCCCTCGGCCAGGCGGGGCAGGATGTCCTTTTCGCGGCCGTCGGCGATGACCACGTGGGTGCCGCCGGCGGTGGCCAGCTTGGCCGCCTGGATCTTGGTGACCATGCCGCCCACGCCACGAGCGGCGCTGTCCCCGCCCAACTGCTCGATCTCCTTGTCGATGCGGTCCACCCGTCCTATCAGGCGAGCGGACGGGTCATGGCGAGGGTCAGCCGTGTACAGGCCGGCCTGATCGGTGAGCAGCACCAGCAGTTCGGCATCTACCAGGTTGGCCACCAGGGCCGAGAGATTATCGTTGTCGCCGATCTTCGCCCCCTCGATCTCCTCCACCGCCACCACATCGTTCTCGTTGACGATAGGCACCACCCGCAGCTCCAGGAGGGCCAGGAGGGTGTTGCGGGCGTTCAGATAGCCCTGGCGGTCGGCCAGGTCGCGCTTGGTGAGGAGGGTCTGCGCCACCACGATATCGTGCCAGCGGAACAGCTCCTCGTAGGCCTGCATCAGGTAGCTCTGGCCGACCGACGCCAGCACCTGGCGGAAAGGTATGTCCCTGCGCTCCTGGGGGTTGCCCAGGCGATGGCGGCCGCAGGCGATGGCCCCCGAGCTGACGATGAGGACCCCCTGCCCTTGACGGTGCAGGCGAGCCACCTGCCCCACCAGAGACGACATAACCTCCAGGTCCAGGCGGTCGGTGCCCGCCGTCAGGACGTTGGTGCCGAACTTGGCCACGATGCGCTGATAGCGTCCCGATGGCATCGGGGCGCTCACGCCCTGCGCCTCCGCCAGGGATTTCCCCCTCTTCGCCATAGACAGCCGAAGCCTTCCTGCGATTTGCTACCGCATTATAGCAGGGGCATTTGTCGCCAAACAAGGAAAGCCGTCCTCCCCCTAAACCTGCCCCCCTGCCAGCCGGGTGTGATAGAATCCTTCTGCCTGCCTCCGATGCCTAGCATGCGAAACCAGACACCGCTGACCCCAAGCGTCCTGGCGGCGACGGCCGTCGCCGCCATACTTATAGCGGCCGCCCTCTACTCGAGCCCCGCCCTGGCCAAGGCTAATCCCGTCAGAATAGAGCCGCCCGCCGACGCCGTGCTGACAGAGGCGCCCGGCCTGGTGGAGATGTGGTTCAGCCAGCCCCTGACGCCGGGCACCGACGCCACCAGCGTCACCCTTCGCCGCCAGGGCTCCAGCACGGAGATCCACCCCTTGTACGCGGCCGTCGACGCCGCCGACCCCACCCACCTTGTCTTCAGCCCGCCTCCCAACCTGACGGCCGGCCGCTACATCGTCTCCTGGCGGGCCACCTCCGCCCAGGACGGCCAGGTCAGTCAGGGCGAGTACGCCTTCACCATTGACCCCAGCGCTACCCCGACAGGTGGGGGCGAGGGCGGTAGCGGCCCCGACCTACTCAGGACTATCCTGATGACCCTGGCTGGGGTGGCCGGCGGCACCTTCCTGGGCCTCCTGGCCTACCTCTTCCGGCGAAGCATCGGCTTCGACTGGCACCGTCCGCCGGAAGGTGGTGACGGCGGCGAGCAGCACTAGCATCGCCACTCGTGCCTGGCTCGCAATCGGTGAGAGGCTTCTCCACCCCCGCCTAAAGGCCATGAAGAAAATAGTGGCGCAACACGTTGCCCTTCATCGTAGGGGCACCTCTGGCAGGCACCCTCAGCGGCAGGGGCGAGCCTGCCTACCGGCAGGCAGGTTCTAGGGAGAGACGGTAGCCTTCGGCTCCGCCCGCTCGAGCTTGGCCATCCAGCCGTGATAGGTCGCCAGCTTCTCCTCGAGACAGGTCTTCATCTCCGCCAGTTGCTCTGCCTTCTGGCTGACGATGCTGTACTGCTTCTCGGTGACCTCGATGGCCTTGGCTAGCTGGCACTTCTTCTCGGCGACGTCCGCTTCGGGCCGGCACTCAGCCCGAAGCTGCATCTTCACCTCTTCGGCGTCCACCATCTCCTTGATCTCGGCCAGGCTGACGCCCAGGAGACTCTGCAGGCGCTTGATCTGCTCCACCCGCCGTACGTCTTCCTCCGAATAGAGGCGAAAGCCGCCATCCATGCGAGTCGGTGGCTTGAGCAGCCCCTTCTCCTCGTAGAAGCGCAGGGTCCTCTGGGTGACGCCGGTGCGCTCGGCCACCTCGCCGATCTGGAGATGTGCGCCTTCCTTGGTCGCCATTTTGTCGAAGCTCGTCTACATACTCTAGTAACCGATTGCCTGAAGCATACTAACAGCTAACCCCTACGTCAAGGTCATAGGCCCCTGGACAGGCGATATTCCTCCTCTTCCTCCTCCTCGGCCTCAGAGATGATCTCCCGCGTCAGGGGTAGCACTGCCTCCAGCCTCTCCTCGCGGCGACGCACCCTGGGGGGAAGGCCATCGATGGCCTGCCGCAGGGCAGCCAGCCGCTCCCAGGTGCCAGCCTCGGCGCCATCGACGGCCACGGCCGCCACGCCAGCGTCTCGCAGACACCGCAGCTCGGCGGGGCCGATGTCCGCTGAGACCGGCACAAACAAGGGTATGCGGGACAGAACGTACAGGCGGCGGAGCTCCACCTGGCGGCGCACCGTCAGGGGGCCTTGCCAGTCGTAGAGCCACAGGCCGTCGAGAGAGAACCCCTCCATCGCCCTCAGGAACGAGTCGGAGGGCTCGCTCGAAAGGGCGAGGACGTAGCCCATATCTTTCTCCAGCAGAGCTTCGGCATTGGTGGCCTCGGCATCGAAGGCCAGGAAGTCCACACCCGCTTCCTTCAGGCCAGCCACCTCGACCGCGGTCGGCGCCAGCACCTGAGCCCCACAGGGCACGTCGCCGGCATCCTTGACCCACCTCGCCACCTCGCCCATCTCCGCCTCAGGGTTGGCCGCGGACAGGAGAATGACATCCACACCCTTGCTGGCCAGGTCGCCCGGCGGGCGCAGTCGCGACGCCGGCCCGTGCACCATCAGGAGCAGGGAGGAAATGGGGGCGCGAGAGACCATCGCCCCGAAGCCGATGGGAGCCGACTCCAGCCGCATCGCCCTGCGGATCTTCTCGCCGAGTTTACTCATGCCCTGACCTCAGGCAAGCTCCGGATGCCTGCCCGACATTATGGGCCGCCTGCCGCCCAGCGGCAACAGCGACCGGCCTGTCGCCGGACAGCCACCCACTCCTACCCGCCGCCGATATCGATGGTGGTGGACACCGGTGCCTCGCTGCAGTTCTCATAATTCTGGTCGCAGGCGGCGCTCTGCCCAATTACCATGTACGTGCCCGGCGGCGCCTGGTTGCCGGCGTTGTCCAGTTGATCCCACACCTCTTCGTAGACCACCTCATCCCCGGCCACGAGCACCTCCCTGCCGGTCTCCGGAATTAAGACCTGGTGCATCACCCAGCTCCACACGATCTGCCCCCCACTGCTCACCACCATGAAGTTGTAGCGCTGGCTATTGCGGAAGAAGAGAACAGCTGCCGGATTCGGCCTCATCGTCAGCCGCATCGCCACCGGCTCGCCCGGCTGGTAGGCCGTCTTGTCGGTAGTCACCTCCAGCACCAGGGGCCCCTCGGCCGAGGTCACCGCCGTGCCCGTAGCGGCAGGCGTGGCCGTACCGGCCGCTGTTCGCGTGGGGGTCTGGGTCTGGTTCCCTTCCTTCCCCCCTCCACAGGCCATCGCCAGAACGGACACCAAGAGCACCCCTAGCCCAAGGGCAACTGCACTTCGCCAAGACATGAACCGCATCTCACTTCACCTCCGTCGCCTGGAACCTAGACCACCTTCGCTGTCAGCGAACAAGGACCGCCAGCCCGCAGCCTGGCGATGGTCACACCGTCGGCCTCCTCCCAGGCGGTATCGTAGGCCCGACCCGAGAAGCGAACGTCTCGCAGGCGGCCCGGTGCCAGGAATCGTATCTCGAAACCCTGTCCGCCGTGAGCGTGGGCCTGCCCGCTCTTCCCCATATCTAAACGCAGGTCGCTGCCCACAAGTTACGCCCCGACCTCGATCGGCCGGTGCCGGTCGAGGGCTGTCTGCATTCTATGGCGGCCATCTGCCAGGCGCAACGAACCTGCCTGCCCCGACACGTCGGGGCCGGCAGGCAGGCGTTCTCGCCGGCCCATCGGCCAGGAAGAGCAACGACTTCACGCAATCTTCACGGAAGGTTGACGCTCAACACTCGAACGGGCGTTTTCCCTTCCAGCCATAGGCGCGTTTTCTTTGACAGAAATGTTTTCCCTGAGAGAGGATGGGGGCTTGTCTGACACGTGAAGCGAGCTCCCCGCACCATGTGGAGGCCGGCATCAACGTGCCGGGCTCGCAGGCTGAGGCCGGGAGGCCGCGGGCACTTGTCCGCCTGCCGACGGGGTCACCCCTGGTGACTGGCAGGAGAGGTGGCTGGCGTCCTTTCGACTGAGCCGAAAGGAGGACTCCGGATAATGATGGCACTAGCGCGAAGGGTCCTGAATGCAATCGCTCTAGCTGGCATCGCAGTCATCGCCACTCTGGTGGCATCCTGGATTGTCGCTTTCGCCCAGTATCCCCCGCCGGTGGGGAGCGTCACAACTACATCTAGCAACACCAGTCCGACGACAGGAACCTCGGTCACGGTAACCTGCACGGTGCTTGATACCCAGGGCAACGCCGTGGCTAACGAGCCCTGCACCTTCACCATCGTTTCCCAGCCGGGCACCGACGCCACCCTGGAGGGAGGCACTACGGTGACCAAGACCACCAACGCCCAGGGCAAAGCCACCGCCGCTCTATCTGCCGGCAGTGCGCCCGGCCAGATTGTGGTCAGCACCAACGCCAGGAGCATAACGTCTCAGGTGACCGTCAGCGCCCAAGCGGCAACGCCAACGCCCGCGGCCACCCTGGCGCCGGGCGCGGTTCCT
This sequence comes from uncultured Dehalococcoidia bacterium, assembly GCA_964354065.1. Lineage (GTDB taxonomy): Bacteria > Chloroflexota > Dehalococcoidia > SM23-28-2 > SM23-28-2 > JAUYDU01. The sequence goes on from CAYGYF010000034.1 coordinate 8,011, forward strand.
GGCGGAGCTCCCCCCACCGGCGGCGGACCGCCAGGTGGCGGCGGGCAGCCGCTCGGCCTGTGGATTGTCGTCGCCCTGGCGGGAACTGCCGCCGCCCTGGCATCCCTCGCCGTGGCGCGAGGGGTGGCTCGCCGCCCGAAGACCCGCTAGATGACCTGGTGGTGGCATCAGCCCGCTCAGCTTTGCGGCACGCCAAACACGAGATGCCTATAGATGCCCAGAAAGCAGCCTTTGCTGCGGCGGCCGGGCGGTCGCGCCATCCGCCTCAGGCGGATCGGCCTAGCGGCCGCAGTCGCGGCGCTCATCGCTCTCGCTGCTGGGCGCTACGCCCTCCTCTACCGAGACCTGGCCGATGGCGAGGATCATCTCCTGGCAGCGGCAGAACTCATGGAAGCTAGAGGGCTGGACATCGAGAGAAACGAACTGGACAGCGCCGAGGCGTCTTTCCAGCGTGCCCAGGACAAGCTGACCAGCGCTTCCCACGCCTTGAATTCCGACCCCCTGCTCTTCGTGGCCGCTCATTTGCCCCGGGCCGGCAGCCAGGTGGAGGCGGCCCGTAACCTGGCAGAGAGTGGGGCCGATGGCTCGGACATTGGCCTGGAGGCAGTGAGGGCGATGCGCTCGTTCCAAACCGTGAGGGACACTCAGGGCGGCGCCCTGTCCGAGAGAGTGACCCTTGTCCTGGACGCCGTTGAGCCGAACGTGGCGGTCATTGAGGACGAGCTGGCCAGCGTGGACAGGCGGCGCCAATCGATAGCCGACGACGGCCTCCTGGCGCCCCTCGATTCGGCCCTCACCAAGCTGGATAATCACATCCGGGAGCTGCGGGCCAGGCTCGCCGACTACCGCCGCGGTGCTCGCCTGGCTCCCCAACTCCTGGGCTACGACGGCCCGCGAACGTACCTCGTCCTCGCTCACGACAATACGGAGATCCTGGGCTCTGGCGGGTTCATCCTGGTCTACGGCCTCCTCACCTTCGACCAGGGGAGACTAACGCAGCTATTCTTCGACGACATAGGCAGTATCTACTTCGACTGGCGCGCCAGGACCGGCGAGTACATCGAGCCACCCCGCCCTCTCAAGAACTATCTGCTGCGCGACTGGCCGATGGGATTGGGAGAGGCTAGCTGGTGGCCGGACTTCCCCACCGCTGCCCAAGCCGCCATCGAACTCTACCGGCGGGAGAGCGGCAGCGACGAGCCGATAGACGGCGTCATCGGCATCAATTTCCTCACCCTGGAGAAACTGCTGGCGGTCATCGGCCCGATCACGGTGGACGAGTACGGGGTAACGGTCAATGACCAGAACGTCACGGAACAGACGCTGATCGTCACCCATCCGGAGACCTCCCGCCCCTGGGAGACCGACCGCTACGACTTCGTCGGCTATCTGGCAGAGGACGTCATCGAGAAGACCATGGGCAGCGATGCCCCGAAATGGGCGCCAATGCTCGGGGCGGTGCACACCCTGGGCGAGGAGAAGAACCTGCTCCTGTACTCCACCGACCAAGAGACGCAGAAGGTCATCGCCGAACTGGCCTGGGACGGCTCGGTGCGGCCCACAGACGGCGACTACCTGATGGTGGTGGACTCCAGCCTCAACAGCACCAAGCTCAATCTGGTGGTGGAGCCAAGCATCGAGGCCGACATTTCTATCGACGACCTGGGCAACGCCAGGAATACCGTCACCATCACCTACGCTAGCGACTACCAGGCCTGGGCCCGCGACCAGGACCCCCACCTGGCCAGTCTGGTCGTGGGGGCCGGCACCCTCACAGTATACGGGGACTATCTCCGCCTGCTCGTCCCTTCGGGCAGCTCGGTGCAGGACGTGCTGGAAGAAGGCACCCAGGCCGGCATCGAAGCGATATGGCAGGAGCACGGCAAGACCGTCCTGGGCCGCTACTTCGCCCTGCCCCTGGACACGGCCAAGACCCTCGCTTTCACCTACCTCGTGCCCTCAGCGCTGGACACCAGCCAGGCCCCCTTCACCTACCGCCTGCTCATCCAGAAGCAGCCGGGCACAGCGGCGATCCCTCTCAAGATAAGGGTCGAGCCGCCCCACTGGGCGAAAGACACGTTGCTGGAGCTGGACGGAAGGCCGGTAGAACCTGGCTCCCTGGCGGTGGATACCGACTTGCGGGTCGACCGCAGTCTGGTCGTCACGATTGTTCCTCAGCGGAGCGAGCGCTAGTTGGGGGCCTCCATGCAGATAGTGATCCTGGCGGGTGGGTTGGGCACGCGGCTGCGTCCCCTTACCTACGAACTGCCCAAGGCCCTGATCCCCATCCGTGACAAGCCATTCCTCCACCATCAGATCGACCTGCTCAAGCGAAACGGCATCCGCGACATCGTGGTCTGCGTCGGCCACCTGGGGGACAAGGTGAAGGACTACTTCGGTGACGGCCGCTGGCTGGGCGTCCGCATCAGGTACAGCGAGGAGCAGGGCGAATTGCTGGGAACAGCCGGCGCCCTCAAGAACGCCGAGCCCCTCCTCGACGACGAGTTCTTCCTGATCTACGGCGACTCCTACCTGATGCCGGACTACGGCGAGGTGATGAGCTACTTTCGCCTCTTCCTCAAGCTGGGCCTCATGGTGGTCTACAGGAACGCCGATCGCTACGACCGCAGCAACGTCATCGTCGAAGAAGGGCTGGTCACCGCCTACGACAAAGAAGGGCGAACGCCGGGCATGGTCTACATCGACTACGGCCTCTCGGTCCTGAGCAAAGAGGCCCTAGTGTTCATACCGCCGGGAAGACCGTTCTCCCAAGAGGACTTCTACCAGATCCTGATAGACCGAAGAGAGCTGCTGGCGTATGAGACGGAGCAACGCTTCTACGAAATAGGCTCGCCCGAGGGGCTGGAGGAGCTCCGGATGTTGGTAGCAACGGGAGCGCTGGCCCGATGATCGTCACTCGCACACCGACCCGCATCTCCCTGGGGGGCGGGGGGACGGACATTCGCTCCTATTCCTCCCGCTACGGCGGCTTCCTGGTCAGCGCCGCCATCAACAAGTACGTCTACGTCACGGTCAACAGCCGCTTCGAGGACAACATCCGCCTGAGCTACTCCAAGACAGAGATCGCCGACAGCCCCGACCAGATCGAACACCCCATCGTCAGGGAGGCGCTGCGGCTGCTGGGGCTGGGTTGCGGCCTGGAGATCGTGTCCATAGCGGACGTGCCGGCCAACACCGGCCTGGGCAGCTCGGGCAGCTTCACCGTCGGCCTGCTGAGCGCCCTCCACACATTTAAGCGAGAGAACGTCCCCGCTGAGACCCTGGCCGAAGAGGCGTCCACCATCCTGATGGACGTTCTCGGCGAGCCCATCGGCAAGCACGACCAGTACCTGGCGGCGCTCGGCGGCATTACCTGCCTGGACATCGCCCCGGACGGCACGGTCTCGGCCAGCCCCCTGGCGACGTCCGACGGCCTCGTCGAAGAGCTGGAGACCAGCCTCCAGTTGTTCTACACCGGCAAGAAGAGGAGCGCCTCGGAGGTGCTGGGCGACGAAAGTCAAGCTATTTCCCAGGGCCACGACGGCGTGACGGCAGCGCTCCACACGCTGAAGGGCATAGGTCGGCAGGTCAAAGAGACCCTGGAGACAGGAACCCTGCACCGCTTCGGCGAGCTCCTCGATCAGCACTGGCAGTTCAAGAGGAGGCTATCCAGCAGGGTCAGCTCGGACCACATCGACCGCTGCTACGAGTTGGCCAGGAGAAACGGGGCTCTGGGCGGCAAGATCCTGGGCGCCGGCGGCGGCGGGTTCTTCCTGTTCTACTGCCACAACTCTGACAGAGCCCGCCTACGCCAGGCCATGGCCGTTGAGGGCCTGCGGGAGATGCGCTTCGCCATCGACTTCGAGGGGTCGAAGGTGCTGGTGAATTTCTGATGGTAGGCGCGAAGACGCTCGAGGCTGTGAATAGTTTAAACGTCGTCGACGTTTATCTGGACGCCCTCCAAGACATTGGACAGGCACTGCCCCGCCAGGACATTCAGCGCGTGGTCGACACCCTTTACGAAGCTTGGCGGCTGGGTAAGGCCGTGTACACCATGGGCAACGGCGGCTCGGCCTCGACAGCCAGCCACCTCGCCTGCGACCTGGCCAAGTGCACCATAGTGCCCGGCCGCCAGCGCCTAAAGGCGATGGCCCTGGTAGACAACGTTCCCCTGGTGAGCGCCTGGACCAACGATTCTGGCTTCGGCAGCATCTTCGCCGAGCAGCTCGACCCCTGGCTCAGAGAGGGCGATGTGGTCATCGGGCTGTCCGTGCACGGCGGCTCGGGTGCTGGGGATGCCGGCCCCTGGTCCCAGAATCTGATGCAGGCCGTCTGCCTGGCCAGGGAGCGGCGGGCCAGAGTGATCGGCTTCAGCGGATTCGATGGCGGTGCTCTCAAGGAGATGGCCGACGTGTGTCTTGTCATCCCCGTCGACGAGGAGCCCCTGGGCACCCCTCTGGTCGAGTCCTACCACGTCGCCCTGCACCACCTGATCTGCACCGCCCTGCGGCTGCGCATCTGGGAGGACGGCGATGAATAGGGCCGTCTTCCTGGACCGGGACGGCGTCATCAACGCCGCCACCTACAATCCCGTCGAGGGCAAGCTGGACTCGCCCTACAGCCTGGAGGAGGTTCGGGTGCTTCCAGGAGCAGCCAGGGCCATCCGGACAGTCAACGACATGGGGCTTCTGGCGGTCGTTGTCTCCAACCAGCCGGGCGTAGCCAAGGGCAAGTGCGATTACTCCTTCCTCGAAGCCGTGAATGCCAGGCTCAGGCGCCAGTTGGCCCAGGAATCGGCATTCCTCGATGCCATCTACTACTGCCTTCACCACCCCCAGGCGCAGGTGGAGGCCCTTCGAGCCGAGTGCGATTGCCGTAAGCCCAAGCCTGGGCTGCTGCTGCGAGCGGCCCGCGAGCTGG
>CAYGYF010000035.1:0-12686 GCA_964354065.1 uncultured Dehalococcoidia bacterium
TCCAGCATCATGCCCCAGAAGCGCAACCCCGACGTGGCCGAGCTGGCCCGCGCCAGGACCGGGCGAGTCTACGGCAACCTCCTGTCCCTTCTCACGCTGCTCAAGGGCCTACCCCTCTCCTACGCTGCCGACTTAGGGGAATCCCAGGCCGGCCTGTACGACAGCGCCGACACCCTTCTCGCCACCCTGGAGGTCATGGCCGCCATGCTGCCCGCCACTCGGGTGGACGCCGAACGCACCCAGGCGGCGGCCGGCGAGAGCTACACCCTGGCCACCGATGTCGCCGACTATCTGGTGCGGCGCGGCCTACCCTTCCGGCAGGCGCACGGCGTGGTGGGACAGCTCGTAAGGTACGCCGACGAACGAGGCAAGGCCCTCTCGCAGCTCACATTGGCCGAGTACCGGCGCTTCTCGCCCCTGTTCCAGAAGGACGTGCTGAAGGTGCTGGACGTGCGTGCGGCCATCGAGGCTCGGGACGTGCCCGGCGGCACGTCGTCGCGCCAGGTGGCGGCGGCCCTGAAGCGGGCGCGGCAGCGCCTGGAGGGTACATCCTGAGCCTGCCTGCCGGCAGGCCTGTCGAAGGACGAGCGATGATCAACGGCATCAAGCTGGCTCCCTCCATCCTCTCGGCCGACTTCTCCCGCCTGGGCGAGCAGGTGCGAGAGGCCGTCGCAGCCGGCGCCGACTACATCCACGTGGACGTCATGGACGGCCGCTTCGTCCCCAACATCAGCGTCGGGCCGCTGGTGGTGGAGGCGCTGCGGCGGGCGACCGACCTGCCCCTGGACGTCCACCTGATGATCGAAGAGCCTGAGCGCCACATCGAGGCGTTCGCCCGAGCCGGGGCCAGCATCCTCACCGTCCACCCGGAGGCGAGCGTCCACCTCCATCGCCTGGTCCAGATGATCAGGGGCCTGGGCGTGAAGGCGGGCGTGGCCCTCAATCCGGCCAGCCCCCTCTCCCTCATCGAGGAGGTGCTGGCGGAGGTGGACCTGGCGCTGATCATGACCGTGAACCCCGGCTGGGGCGGCCAGAAGTTTCTGCGGGGCGTCCTGCCCAAGATCCGCCGCCTGCGTCAGATGCTGGACGAAGGGGGGCTGGCGGCCGAGCTGGAGGTGGACGGCGGCATCTCGGCGGAGACGGCGCCCCTGGTGGTGGAGGCGGGGGCGCGGGTGCTGGTGGCCGGCTGGGCCGTGTTTCAGGATGCCGACGGCGTGGCTAGGGCGATGGCCCTGATTCGGGAGAGCGTGGCCAAGGCGCGGCCGCGAGTTTAGGCTGTCGTTCTGGCCGGCCTCCGGCCAGTGGAGGGGAGAGTCGATAGGTGGGGGCGAGGGGTCTTATGCGCTCGCCTTGAGCTGGGTGCGCAGGCAGCGGGTGCAGATGGCGACTCGCACAGGCACGTCGTCGATGGTCAGCGTGCGCTTGTGGATGTTGGCCCGGAAGATGCGGTTGGTCTTGGGGGCGCGCCGCTGCCACCGTCCCGAGTGCTTGTGACGGATATTGCGGCCGTGTATCGTTCCCTTGCCACATACAGCGCACTTGGCCATCGCAGTCGCTCCCAGGTTGCGCCCTTGCGTCCGCTAGCGGGCGGGGGTAGAATTCAGCACACAGGAATCATATCATTCGATACCGGCGAAAAGCAAGGTGAGCCAATACGCCAGCGCGCAAGCGTTCCGCCAGGCCTCATGCTGAGGATATGAAAGCCCCTGCCCAAAGCCGCCCCATGACTAAGCCGTCGGCGCTGGCCTCGCTATCGGGAAGCGAATTGCGGGCGATGTTCGCCGCCGCTACCGCCTGGCTGGAGCGCCACGTCGAGGCCATCAACGCCATCAACGTCTTCCCCGTCCCCGACGGCGATACCGGCACCAACATGTACCTCACCATGCGCTCGACGCTTGAGGAGGCCTACCAGGCCGACGACGCCGACGTGAGTGTGATCCTGGGCGCAATGTCTAAGGGGGCGCTGATGGGTGCCCGCGGCAACTCCGGCGTCATCCTCTCTCAGATCATCCGCGGCCTGGCCAGCGCCGCCCAGGGATGGCGGCATCTCGACGCCCCGGCTCTGGCCCAGGGCCTGGCCCAGGGTGCGACCACCGCCTACAAGGCGGTTAGCCAGCCGGTGGAGGGGACGATCCTCACCGTCATGCGAGAGGCAGCCGCGGCCGCCGAGGGCGAAGCTCGCCGGGACAGCCGGGACATCCTGGCGGTGATGACCTCGGCTACGGAGGCGGCACGAGAGGCAGTGGCCAACACGCCCACCCTCCTGCCGGTGCTGGCCGAGGCAGGGGTGGTGGACGCCGGCGGTCAGGGCCTCTATGTGATGCTGGAGGGCTCCCTGCGTTACCTCAGGGGCCAGGAGGAGATGCCGGTCGAGCCGCCGGTGGGTCGGGAGGAGATCGAGCGCGACTGGCTCGCCGTGACCACCCAGATGCACGGGATAGGCGGCTTCCCCTACGGCTACTGCACCGAGTTCCTGGTCGCCGGCGATGACCTGGTGAGCGAGGACATCCAGCGGCGGATGCTGGAGCTGGGCGACTCGGTGCTCGTGGTGGGGGGCGACAACCTGGTGCGGGTGCACGTCCATACCGACGACCCCGGCGCTGCTCTGAGCTACTGCACCGCCCTCGGCCGCCTCAGCCAGGTGAAGGTGGACAACATCCAGTCGCAGGCCGAGCAGTTCCTGGCCATGCATGAGAGACAGACGGCGGCGGCCGCGCCGGTGAGCATCGGGACGGTGGCGGTGGTGGCCGGCGAGGGTATGGAGCAGGTATTCCGCAGCGTAGGTGTCAGCGTCATCATCAAGGGCGGACCCACCATGAACCCCAGCACTCGCCAGATCCTGGAGGCCATCGAGGGATGTCCCGCGGAGCGGGTGGTGCTTCTGCCCAACGACAAGAACATCGTCATGGCGGCCGAGCAGGCGTTGCCCCTGACCGCAAAAGAGGTTCGCGTCGTCAAGACAACCACCGTGCCCCAGGGGGTGGCTGCTCTCCTGGCCTTCAGCCCGGACGAGGACCTGGAGGCCAACGTCGAAGCGATGGAAGAGGCCAGGACCAGCGTTCATACAGTGGAGGTGACGCGGGCCATCCGCACCACCAGCATCCGTGGGCTGCGCATCAAGGAAGGCCAGTGCATAGCGGTGATCGATGGTGAGCTGAGGGTCGCCCAGGAGAGCCCGGCGGCCACGGTGAAGGCTGCCGTGGGTCATCTGCCCCTGGCTGATCTTAGCCTGATCACCCTCTACTACGGCGCCGATACGCGCGAAGAGGAGGCGCAGGCGCTGGCCCATGAGCTGCGCCGCCTCCACCCCCAGCACGACGTGGAGGTGGTGTACGGCGGCCAGCCTCACTACTACTACATAGTCTCGGCGGAGTGAGGCCTGTCCTGAGCGAAGTCGAAGGGCCCGCCCAGCTCCGCCAGCAGCCCTAGCACGCGCGCTCGTATTTCGTCTCGTATCTCTCGCACCTTCTCCAGGGGCTGGCCACGCGGGTCTTCCAGGCTCCAGTCCTCGGAGGGGGCAAACCCCGCCGGGCAGGCCTCGGCCACGTCGCAGCCCATGGTGATGACCCGATCGGCCTGCTGTGTCATCTCTTCGGTGAGGGCTTTCGGCCGCTGGCCGCTGATATCGATGCCCACCTCGGCCATGGCTGCGATCGCCTGGCGACTCACCGAATCGGCCGGCTGCGTGCCCGCCGAGGTGGCTACATCCTCGCCGCGAGCGAAGTGATTGAAGAAGGCCTCGGCCATCTGGCTGCGGCCGCTGTTGCCAACGCAGACGAACAAGACGCGCTTCACAGCTGTTGGCTCCTCCGCTTCACGGCTGGTGGGCGAGTTCCTTACCCCCGCCTGAAGGCGGGGGCATGAAATTGGTTCTTGATGCCGCACCCTTCAGGGTGCGGTCGTGGACCTGCCCCACCAATTACGAAGCACTTACCCCGGTTCCGGCCCTCATGACCCGTGGCCCCTGCCATAGTATACTAGCCTGCGGAGGTTTCCGGGCTTGGCGCGCAAGATAGCCATCGTGACTGACAGCACCGCCGACCTGACGCCGGAGTTGGTCAGGGAGTTGGACGTCACGGTGGTACCCCTGCACGTCATCTTCGGCGATGTATCCTATCGGGAAGGGGTGGACATCACCACTGAAGAGTTCTACGAGCGGCTGGTCAAGAGCCGCCCGTTGCCCACCACCTCTGCCCCCTCGGTGGGCGACTTCCAGGAGGTGTACGAGCGGCTGCTGAAGGAGGTCGATTCCATAGTCTCCATCCACATCGGGGCGAAGCTCTCGGCCACCGTACAGGCCGCTCAGACTGCCAGGCAATCGCTGGCCAAGCCCGAGCGCGTTGAGGTGGTCGATTCCCAGGCGGCCTCTTTTGCGACGGGCTTTGCTATCATGGAGGCGGTGGAGGCCGCCCGCGCCGGCGCCAAGCTGTCCGAGGTGAAGGCAGCGGCCGAGCGGGCGGTTCACAGGACGCACGTGCTGTTCATGCTGGACACCCTGGAGTATCTGCGCCGCGGCGGCCGCATTGGCCGTGCCCGCGCCTACCTGGGGACACTGCTCAGCGTCAAGCCTATCCTCACCCTGCGCGACGGCGAGGTCTACCCTGAGGAGCGGGTGCGCACGCGGCCGCGCGGCCTGGAGCGCATCATCCAGTCGGTGATCAGACACCAGAACGTGAAGAGGGCTTTCGTGGGTCACTCTACTACTCCCGACGAGGCGGAGAGCATCAGGCAGCGGCTGGCGATGGCCTTCCCCAATGTCGAGGTGCACCTGATACGATTGGGGCCTGTTCTGGGCACCCATGCCGGGCCGGGCATCGTGGGTGTTGGGGTCTTGGAAAGAGAGTAGGCGGAGGTTGGTCCAGGCGGCGGAGAGCCTGCGGAAAGTCCTGGAGCTGGAGCGAACCAAGGGCTTCGCCGACACCGCCGTCATGGGCGGGCTGGATGTCTATCTGCGCCACTTCTCGAAGGGCAATCCCCTGGCCTCGAACCGCCGCCTCTCGGCAGCGATGCGCTCCCTTCCTCCCCGCGGCTATGCCTCGTTGCCTCCGTCCGAGCGCCGCCGCTGGCTGGAGGCGCTGCTGGTGGCCCTGGACGACAGCCCCCCGACCCGGTCGGCGTCGGCGCGGGCGCCCGCTCCGCCATCCTCGCCAAGGCCCACCACCCCTTCGCTTCGCTCAGGGCAAGCTGTCCGACGGAAGGCAGCGAAGGCAGCGAAGCCATCGATCACCGGCCGTGGCCCCGCCGGGAAGGCCCTTCGACTTCGCTCAGGACAAGCCTCGCTCGATTCCTCCATCGCTATTCTCAGGGGCGTCAGCCAAGCCACCCTTGCCCGCTTCGCCCGCCTGGGTGTGCACACCATCCGCGATCTGCTCTACTACTTCCCCCATCGTTACAACGACTTCGCCAACATTCGTTCCATATCTGAGATCGTGGTGGGCGAGGAGCAGACGGTGCTGGCCACAGTGTGGTCGGCTGCCGAGGTCCCGATGGGCCGTCGCCTTAAGGGAACCGAGGCCATTGTCGGCGACGAGACGGGCACCCTCAGGGTCATCTGGTGGGGCCAGCGCTATATCGTCCGGCAGCTTCGGCCGGGCTCGCGGGTGGCCCTCAGCGGCAGGGTGGGCGTCTACCGAGGCCAGCGCCAGATGGAGAACCCCGAATACGAGTTGCCGGCCTCGGAGGACCTCATCCATACGGCCCGCCTGGTGCCCGTCTATTCCCTCACCGAGGGGCTGTATCCGCGTGTCGTGCGCCGCTTGGCCAAGGAGGCCCTGGACGCCTTCGCCGACAGCGTGCCAGACCCCCTGCCGCCGGAGCTGAAGGAGCGGCTGAGCCTCTGGCCCCTGCCCTACGCCCTGCGCCAGATGCACTACCCCGACAGCCTGGAGACGGCGGATACGGCTCGCCGCCATCTGGCCTTCCAGGAGCTTTTGTTCATTCAGCTCGGCGTCCTGAAGCGGCGGCAGGCCTGGCAGCAGAGCGGCACGGCCTACCCGTTGGCCTCCCCGACGTGTCGGGGAGCCCTGGCTGGATTCGTTGCCTCTCTCCCCTTCTCGCTGACCCAGGCCCAAGAGCGAGCGATGGCCGAGGTCGCGGCCGACCTGACGCGTCAGGTACCCATGAGCCGTCTCCTTCAGGGCGACGTGGGCAGCGGCAAGACGGTGGTGGCTACGGCCGGCCTCCTGGCCGCTGCTGCCAGCGGCTGCCAGGGGGCGATCATGGCTCCCACCGAGATCCTGGCCGAGCAGCACTACAGAACAGTCTGCCGACTGCTGGAACCGAGAACCGAGAACCGGGACCCAGACGGCCCGTGGTTCCAGGTCCTAGGGTCCGGGTTCATAGCCGTTAGCCCGCCCTATCTCGACCGGCCCGTCCGCGTGGCCCTGCTCACCGGCAGCCTCAAGGGTAAGGAGAAGGCGGCGGCGCAGGAGGCCATCGCTCGCGGTGAGGTGGATATAGCCATCGGCACCCACGCCCTCATTCAGGAGGACGTCACCTTCCCTCGCCTGGGCCTGGTGGTGGTGGACGAGCAGCACCGCTTCGGCGTCATGCAGCGGGCCGCCCTGCGTGCCAAGGGCCAGAGTCCCCACGTGCTGGTGATGACTGCTACCCCCATCCCCCGCACCCTCGCCCTCACCGTCTACGGCGACCTGGACATCTCGGTCATCGACGAGATGCCGCCCGGCCGCAAGCTGATCAAGACCATCCGCGCCCTCTCTCACGAGCGAGATGAGGCGTACGCTTTCCTGCGGGAGGAGGTAGCTAAGGGCCGCCAAGCCTACGTCATCTGCCCCCTGGTGGAGGAATCGGAGGCCATAGCGGCCAAGGCGGCGGTCCAGGAGTATCAGCGCCTGGCGCGGGAGGTCTTCCCTGACCTGCGCCTGGGCCTGGTGCACGGCCGCCTTTCCTCCGCCGAGCGGGAGGCTGACATGCGGGCCTTCCGCGACGGCGAGCTGGACATCCTGGTCTCTACCGCTGTCGTCGAGGTCGGAATCGACGTGGCCAACGCCACTATCATGCTGGTGGAGGGCGCCGACCGCTTCGGCCTGGCCCAGCTTCATCAGTTCCGCGGTCGCGTCGGCCGCGGCGAGCACCAGAGCTACTGCATCCTCCTTTCGGAGAACCCCTCGGAGGAGGCCCAGGAGCGCCTGCGCCTCATGGAGACGATCTACGACGGCTTCCGTCTGGCCGAGGAGGACCTGCGTCTGCGCGGCCCCGGCGAGTACTTCGGCACCCGCCAGACCGGCCTGCCCGACCTGAGGGTGGCCCGCCTGTCGGACGTCGACCTGATCGAGAAGGCGCGAGCCGAGGCAGTCCGCCTCCTGGAGGGCGACGCCGAGCTGGCCCGTCCGGAGCACCGCCTGCTGGCCAGCCAGGTGTTGCACCTGTGGCAGCGGGTCACCGCCGAGGTGAGCTAGAAAGAATTCGCCCTGGTATGCCGCACCGAGGCATCGGTGCGGTATTATGATTTCGTCATGCTCATCAAGCACGAGATCGCCCGCCTGGTGGCGGAGGCCGCTGCCAGGGCCCAGGAGGCCGGCGACCTGCCGTCGCTCGCTCTGCCCGAGGTCGCCGTAGAGCGTCCCGCCCGCGAGGAGCACGGCGACTACGCCGTCAGCCTGCCCATGAAGCTGGCCCGGGCCGCTCGCTCCAACCCCCTGGCCATCGCCGAGGCCATCGCCAGGCACATCCCCCCGGCCGAGACCCTGGCCGAGGTGGAGGTGGCGCCGCCGGGCTTCATCAACTTCCGCCTGAGCGACGCCTGGCTGGCCCGCCAGGTGGACGCCATCCTCGCCGAGGGCGAGCGCTTCGGCGAGGTGCCCGCTGGAGGTGGGCAGCGCCTCCAGGTCGAGTTCGTCAGCGCCAACCCTGTGGGCCCCCTCCACGTGGGCGCCGGCCGCGGCCTGGCCATCGGCGACACTCTGGCCGGCGTCCTGGCCGCCGCTGGCTACCAGGCCGAGCGGGAGTACCTGGTCAACGACGCCGGCACCCAGACCGAGACCTTCGCCGCCACTCTCTACGCTCGCTACCAGCAGCTCTTCGGCCGAGAGGTGGACATCCCGGCAGAGGGCTACCCCGGCCACTACCTGGTGGAGCTGGCCGAGGAGGTGAAGGCGGAGCACGGCGACGCCTTTCTGCGCCCGCCCGGTGAGCCCTGGCCGCCCCAGCTCCACGACGTGGGCGTGGGCAAGATGCTGGCGGTGATCCGCGACGACCTGGCGGCCATCGGCGTCCACTACGACGTCTGGTTCAGCGAGAAGAGCCTTTACGCCGTCGCCGGCCCCTACGAGCGGGCCATCGCCCTCCTGCGCGAGAAGGGCACGGTCGCCGAGAAGGAGGGCGCCGTCTGGTTCACCTCGTCGGCACTGGGCGAGGACAAGGACAACGTGCTGGTGCGCTCCACCGGCGCTCCCACCTACTTCGCCTCAGACATCGCCTACCACTACGACAAGTTCCTGGTGCGTCACTTCCAGCGGGTGATCAACGTCTGGGGGGCTGACCATCAGGGGCACGTCCCCCGCATGCGTGCCGCCGTCGCTGCTCTGGGCGTGGAACCGGAGCGGCTGGACATCATCATCCACCAGCTCGTCACCCTCACCCGCGGCGGGGACATCGTCCGCCTCTCCAAGCGCACCGGCGAGATCATCACCCTGCGCGAGGTGGTAGAGGAGGTGGGGCCGGACGCCTGCCGCTTCTTCTTCCTGGCCCGCGCCGCCGATTCCCACATGGACTTCGACCTGGAGCTGGCGAAGCGCCAGTCGGCCGAGAACCCCGTCTACTACGTCCAGTACGCCTACGCCCGCATCGCTGGCATCCTGATGCACGCCGCCGAGCGCGGCATCGACTACGCCCCCGCCGGAGACGGTGACGTCTCGCTGCTCACCCACCCGGCCGAGCTAGCCCTCATCCGCAAGATGCTGCTCCTGCCGGAGGTGGTGGAGGGGGTGGCGCGCACCCTGGAGCCCCACCACCTGCCCCACTACGCCCTCGACCTGGCCACCGTCTTCCACGACTTCTACGAGAAGTGCCGCGTGGTGAGCGACGACCTGGCGCTGTCCAAGGCGCGCCTGAAGCTGGTGGCGGCGTGCAAGCTGGCTCTGGCCCGCACTCTGGCCCTCATGGGCGTGCGAGCGCCGGAGCGGATGTAGGCGTGTGGTATGATCCCTATTGCAATGTGCGACTGCGAAGAGTTTCCTCTGGAAGAAGAATACCTCACCGCCGAGGCCGCCCCCGTGCTCGCCGAGCTCTGGGACAACGAGGACGACGCAGTCTATGACGACCTTGACTGACGAGCAGCTCCAGCCTATCGTCCAGCTCATCGAGAAATTCGAGAGCGAGCGCAACCTCCGCCAATCTGAGGCCGATGTCCGCGCCGGCTACATCGACCTGCTCTTCCACGTGCTAGGCTGGAACATCTATAACGACCCCGGCCAGGCGACCAACTACCGCCGGGAGGGCTACGTGCGCGACGCTGGGTATGTGGACGTGGGCCTGGAAATCGGGGGACAGCCCGTTCTCTTCCTGGAAGCCAAGCGCTTCGGGCGGATTCCTGCCTCTTCCGAGCGGACGGGAGACCGCACCACCGAGGAAAAGCAGGCCTTTCGCTACGCGCGCGGCAAGAGGATCTCCTACGCGATCTTAACCAACTTCGAGCGTCTGCACGTCTTCAATGCTGACCACGAGCGCCTAATCCTCGCCTTCGACCACCCCCGCCAGTACCTAGACCGCCTTCAAGATCTCCGGCGCCTCTCGCCGGAACAGGTCGAGGGCGGGAGCCTGCGCTGGTGGGAAGGCCAACTCGAGAAGAAGGACATTGACCTTGAGTTCCTCGCCGCCTTGCGTCGCTGGCGTCTGCTTTTGGCCAACGCCATCTACCAACACAACGCAGAGAACCCCGCTCTGCAACGGGACGGCGTCTTCGACTTTGACACCCTAATGGCAGCGGTGCAGCGGATCCTCGACCGCCTCATCCTTGTTCGCTACGGTGACGACAAGGAGGTTCTCCTCGCCCACGATCTTCTAGACACCATGCTGGTCGAATACCGTAACCGGGGCGCCTATGCTCGCCCCGATCACCTAGTCCGCGCCTTCATCGACCTCTCCCACATGATGGATGAGCACCACAACACTACCCTTTTCGCCCCGGGCCACCTCTGCGAGCAGGTGTCGGTGCCCAACCAGGTCTTGGCCGATGTAATCGACCAGATGAACGGCATCTCCTTCCGTAAGTTCACCTCGGACATCCTCGGCAACACCTACGAGAGCTATCTAGGAACCAAACTCGCCCTGCGCAACGGGGCTATCGGTGACGAGGAGCGCCGCGACATCCGCAAGGGCCGAGGCATCTACTACACCCCCCGCTGGGTGGTGGCATACATCGTGGACAACACCCTGGGCAAACGACTGCGCGAGCTGGAGGAGAAACACGGCCTGCGCGCCGTCGAGGAGGTCCGGGGCCTGGCCGTCCTCGACCCTGCCTGCGGCTCTGGTTCGTTCCTTATCTACGCCTACCAGGTGCTGGCCGACTTCTACCGCCGCATGAACCGTGCTATCGGCGAGGAGCAGGCCCGCCTGCTCGAACAGCTCAGGACCCCGCAGATGGACGACTTCTTGGAGCAATTCAAGAGTTTGCCCCAGCCCGTCCTAGACTTTCCGCAGGTCATCCTGAAGGAGCACCTGTACGGCGTGGACCTCGACCCAGAGGCCGCGGAGATTGCCGCCGTCAACCTCACCATGCAGGCCTTCGCCGATTCCCGCCGGGAGAAGCTGCCACTCATCCTGAACGAGAACATCAAGGTGGGTAACTCTCTCATCTCCGGGAGCGAAGACGAGCTGGGCCCCTACTTTGGCGACGCCTGGCACGAGAAGCGCCCCTTCAACTGGGATCAGGAGTTCCGGGAGATCATGGCGCGCGGCGGCTTCGACATCGTGGTCGGAAACCCGCCCTATGTCAGGCCCCACAAACTCGATACGCCGACCAAGGCGTACCTACGGCAGCACTTCACCACATACAGGGCCAAGAGCGACATATACCATTGCTTCATGGAGCAAGCGGTGCGCCTGAGTCGAACCGGCGGCATCCTGTCCTTCATCACAGGCGACAACTGGCGGGTACTGCAGAGCGCCGAACGCCTGCGAAGCCTAGTTCTCCACCGATGCAGCATCCTCCAACTCGCGACTTTGCCACCGCGGGTGTTCCAACAAGCCGCTGTCCAAACTCTAATATTTGTAACGCAAAAGATTGATCCCGAGGGACTCCCCACGAACCACCTCGTTGAGGTCGTGCAGCTTCCGGATGGCGACCAGACGCGCTACATTCCCCAGAAGCTCTTCTCCGACCGCCCCGGCCTCATCCTGGACTTGACACTGACTGAAAGGGTCGACCTCAGAGACAAGATACAGCAGAGAGGCGAAGACCTTTCCCATCTAGTCACCATAGATTTTGGGCTAAAGACCGGTCATGATGCGACCTTCATCCGATCAACTTCCACACGGCCGGAAGATCGGCCGCTCGTAAGAGGTGGCGGTGTCGACCGCTACTCGCTCCACTGGGCCCACGAGTACGTGTGGTATGTCCCCCAACAGATGCGCTCACATCGAAAAACAGCACGCCCAGGAGAGCGAGAGCGCTTTGAGTGTCCAAAAATCCTCATTCGGGACACGTCATATACTATTAGGGCCACCTACGACGAAGACAACTTCTACGCCAAAGACGTATTGATACTCCACACGCCACAGCGCCCGTGCTCTTTGAAATACCTGCTCTCGATCCTCAACTCTACTCTCATGGCGTTTTACTATAACAGCCGATACACAAGCATCCACGTTAACAGGAACGAAACTCTCAACCTCCCCATCCGCCCCATCGACTTCGACAATCCGGATGAGAAGGCGGTGCACGACGCCCTCGCCACGCTCGCCCAGCGTATGCTTGACCTCCACCAGCGCCTCGCCGCCAAAGGCGACGTGCACGACAACGAGCGTGAGCAAATCGAGCGCGACATCGCCCGCACCGACCGCGAGATCGACGACCTCGTCTACGACCTCTACGGCCTCACCGCCCAAGAACGCGACCTCATCGAATCCGAAGTCCGCCGCTAACCCAACCGCCGCCCCTTCCCCCTTCCCTCTTCCCTCTTCCCTCTTCCCTCTTCCACCCTCCAACCCCCTATTCCCCATCGCCTCGCTCCTGTGCTACCATCCACCTAGTCCCATGAGCAAGAAGGGTCGCGTCTTCTCCGGCATCCGCTGCACCAGCGGGCAGCACATCGGCAACTACCTGGGGGCCATGGTCAACTACGTCGCCCTCCAGGAGGACTACGACTGCATCTACTCCATCGTCGATATCCACAGCCTCACCACCCTGGAGGAGACCGACCGCCTGCGCCAGAACGTCCTGGAGACCGCCCTCGACCTGCTGGCCGCCGGCATCGACCCCCAGCGCAGCATCCTCTACGTCCAGTCGCACGTGCCGGAGGTGGTGGAGCTGGCCACCCTCCTGGGCATGATCACCCCCCTGGGCTGGCTGACCCGCGTTCCCACCTTCAAGGAGAAGGTGCGCATGCACCCCGAGAACGTGAACTACGGCCTGGTGGGCTATCCCGTCCTGATGACCGCCGACATCATCCTGTACAAGGCGGACACGGTGCCCGTGGGCGAGGACCAGCTCCCCCACCTGGAGCTGG
>CAYGYF010000036.1:0-12345 GCA_964354065.1 uncultured Dehalococcoidia bacterium
CCCTCGGCCAGGGCGGTGCCGCCGCAGAGGAAGAAGGGCACGTCCGAGCCAAGTTCGGCGGCCAGGTTTGCCAGCGCTTCCTGCGATAGCCCCAGGTTCCAGAGGGCGTTCAGGCCGCGCAGGGCAGCGGCGGCGTCGGAGCTGCCGCCGCCCAGGCCGGCGCCCACCGGTACGGCCTTCGTCAGGCGCATCCTGGCCCCGTCGCGGCAGCGGGCCCTCTCCTGGAGAAGGCGCGCCGCCCTGGTCACCAGATTCTCGTCGGGTGGGGGCAAGCCCTCGCTCGGCGCGTCGAGGGTCAGCTCGGGAGCGCGCTCCAGCTCCAGCGTATCGCGGAGGTCGATGGTCTGGAGGACGGTCTTGATTTCGTGGAAGCCGTCGGGCCGGGGGCCGATGGCCTCTAGCGTCCAGTTGATCTTGGCGGCAGCCTTCAGTCGAAGACGCACCGACCGTCACTCCCGCTTCGATGGCCAGGCATCCGGTCGCCACGCCTGGTAGAGGTGATCCCATTCCTCCAGGCCCAGCGTCTGGGCACGGCGGCTGGGCTCGATCCCGGCGGCAGCCAGCAGGCTCAGGGCGGAGGCGGTATCCGTGTGCAGCCCCAGGGCCAGCGCGTTGCGGAGCTGCTTGCGGGGGGCAGCAAAGCCGGCCCGTACCAGGTGGAAGAAAGCCTGGCGGTCATCCACGGCCACTGCTGGCTCTGGCCGCACGTCCAGGCGAATGACGGCCGAACGCACCTTGGGCGGCGGATGGAAGGCGCGGGGCGGCACGTAGAACAAGATCTTCGGCTGGGCGTAGAGCTGGACACTCACGCTGAGAAGGCTCATGCGGCCGGGCGGAGCCGCCATGCCCTGGGCCACCTCCGCCTGCACGGTGACGATCATTTTCTGCGGCGGCTGGGTGGCCTCCAGGAAGTGGCGCACAACGGCCGAGGCGATGTAGTAGGGGAGGTTAGCCACCACCACGTAGGGCGGCGAAACCTGGGCGCGAGCTAGTAGCTCCTCGGGCGAGAGGGCGAGGATATCGCTGCAGACAGACACCACATTCGGACGGGATGCCAACCTATCGCACAGACGGCGGTATAGCTCGGCGTCTACCTCCACGGCTATCACCTTCCCGGCCAATGCAGCGAGCCCCTGGGTGAGCACTCCATCGCCGGCGCCTACCTCGATGACCGTGTCGGTGGCCGAAAGAGAGGCTGCGGTCAGGATGCGCTGAAGGATCCGGCGATCGGTGAGGAAGTGCTGGCCGAGGCTCTTGCGGGGCCGCGAGGGCCTACTCGAGGACGTAGATCTCCACCCAGCCGCTCCGCCAGTCGGGCTCTTCGTAGTCGGCGAAGCCCACGTCGATGATGTGACCGACCACGCCCCATCCGGTGTCGGCTGCTGTGGCCGAGCCATAGCCCGGGATGTAGAGGCGGGTTCCCAGGGGGATGATACTGGGGTCCACCGCCACGATGCCGCGCTGGACGGGCACTCCGGTGGCGGCGATGCCGTACCAGGGGCTCTCGGCAGAACGGCCGGCGCTGGCCGGGTTGTACCAGGTGGCGTACACCCCCAGCGAGTAGTCGTAGGGGACGGGGCCGGCCGGCGTTTGAACGATGTTCACCGGCTTCGTCCCCTGGGCAACGAACTGGTCGCGGGGCGGCTCCTCCTCTTCGCTCAGCAGCTCTCGTTCCACCTCCTGCCCGTTCTCGTAGGCGACCCGGTACTCGCGGCGGATGAGGCCGTCGGTGCCCGCGTCCAGCATAGCATACTGGCCGACGTCCATGGTCGGATCGTCCTGGTAGATCACGGAGCGGGGTATGGCCTCCTCGCTGGTCTCGGTCTGCTCCAGCACTCGCACGACGCTGATGGCCAGTCCGTCCTCGATGGGGGCATCCAGCGGCGGCTCGACGCGATCCTGGGGGCCCAGGGAAACGTTCGCCTCCTTCAGGACCTCCCCCACCGTGCCCAGGCGACTGTAGAGCGTCGTATCATTGCCATCGACCGATAGGGAGACCTCCCGGGCGTGGTAGATATAGATGTGGGTTCCGGCGGTGATAGGGCTCCCGCCGGAGGGGAAGACGTAGTCGACGGGCTCGACCACGATGCCCTTCTGAGCCAGCGCTTCGTTGACCGTAGCCGCAGTGGCAACGGTGCTCGTGGTCAGCCCGTCTTCGTGGAGGAAGATGGGGATGGGCTGAGGCGCCGCCGCGACGGCCAGGGCGGCGGCGCTGATCCTCTCGCCAGCGCCGTCGGTGGCGTGGTCTCCGTCGAGGGGCAGGCCTGCCCTGAGCGGAGCCGAAGGGCCGTCTGTGACCAGGAGGCCGGGGGTGGCGGAGCCCCCTAAGCCCGCTTTCGGCGGGCCGAGGAGAAGGAAGAGCAACACCGCTCCCGCCAGGAGAAGGGCCAGGGAGAGATGGAGGGTACGGCGGCTATTGCCGAGGAGACCTGGCGGGGAGTCAGTGCCGTGAAGTCTCCCCTGGGGCGCGAGTTTGGGAACAAATCGCGCCCGGGATGGCTTTCCGGGCAATATTTTCCTCGCTAGGACTGGGGCGCGGCTCCCTGGGGGAAGCGGCCGTGCACCCGCTGTCGATCCGGCCCGTAGGCTTACGCCCGACAGCCAGCTCCAACCAGGTTGACCTGCGGCACCCGAAACTAACTACTTACCGCTGCTTCCTTCCGGACCTGACGGGGTTTGTAGCGCTTCGCCGCGCAGGGCCAGGTCATCAACGCTACTTATCGAGGGCAGTCCCTGCGGTACCAAGACCTCGAGCGGGAATTCAACCCCGCTATAGCGGATTGCGGGTTCAGGGCACCGCTAGCTCCCCGTCTAGCACGGCCTCGCGATATCCTACATAACCGCCCGCGTTCTGTCAAGGCGGTTATCCACCTGGTGGACAACTCGCCCTGCTCCTGGATGGTCGTAGCTGCAGGCCTTATGGCCATCAACAAAATAATTCGACACCGCACGAGATGCTTCGCTTCGCTCAGCATGACAGCTAGTGAGGTTGTCACCCTGAGCGAAGCGAAGGGTCTCTCCTTCGCCCACGGGTCGGAGGCCCTGCTCAGGTATGTCGGACTATTTTCTCGATGACCTTCAGCCCTGCAAAGGCAGGCCCAAACGCCCGAAGCCATCGCCTGTTCCGACCCTTAGGCTTGAAGCCCTCTCATCCCTATTGTAGAATGCGCACAGTTAAGAAAAGGGGGCGATTTCGTGCACGTTCGCAAGGCGGTGATCCTGGCCGCTGGCTACGGTACTCGTTTCCTGCCGGCCACCAAGGCTGTCCCCAAAGAGATGCTGCCCCTGGTGGATAGGCCAGCCATCCAGTACGTGGTGGAGGAGGCGCTGAGGGCCGGCCTGGAGCAGATCATTATGGTCACCGCCGCCAGCAAGCGAGCGGTGGAGGACCACTTCGACCGCGACCTGGAACTGGAGCGATGGCTGGAGCAGAAGGGCCGCCGCCAGCAGGCGAAGGACGTCCGCCGGGTGGCCGGCTTGGCGGACATCGTCTGCGTGCGCCAGAAGGAGCGCCTGGGCATCGGCCACGCTGTGCTCATGGCGCGCTCGCTGGTGGGCGACGAGCCCTTCGCCCTCTTTTTCCCCGACGATATCATCGAGAGCGAGGTGCCAGCCATCAAGCAACTGATGGACGTCTTCTATCAGCATGGCGGCAGCGTCCTGGCGGTGCAGCGCCTGCCCCGCAAGGAGCTCTCCCACTACGGCGTCATCGATCCGAAGCCGCTGGAGGAGCGGGTCTACCAGGTGCTGGGCATCGTGGAGAAGCGATCGGCCAGCAAGGCCCCGTCCGATCTGGCCGTCGTCGGTCGTTACGTGCTGACGCCGGCCATCTTCCCTATCCTGGAGCGCACACCGCCGGATCCGAAAGCAGGCGGGGAGATCCAGCTCACCGATGGCATTGCCCGGCTGCTGCGCGAGGAGCCGGTCTTCGCCTGCCGCTACGAGGGGGAGAGATTCGACGTGGGGCGGCCGCTGGGTCTCCTCAAGGCTTCGCTCTCGATGGCCCTGCGGCGACCGGACTTGGGGCCGGAGCTGCGTCGCTACCTGCAAGAGGTGCTGGCGGGAGAAGAGAGCCGTGACTGACCAGAACAGCCTGCGAGACCGATGGGCGCTCATCCTCGGCGCCTCCAGCGGCATGGGGGCGGCCACCGCCCTGGAGCTGGCCGGCAACGGCATGCACATCTTCGGCGTGCACCTGGACCTGCGCTCGACCCTGCCCAACGCCCAGCGGGTGGTGGCCCAGATTCAGGACATGGGCCGGGAGGCGATCTTCTTCAACATGAACGCCGCCGACGCCAGGAAGCGAGGCCAAATCCTGGACGCCGTGGAGGAGCGGCTGAAGGCTGAGAAGGAGCCTGCGTACGTGCGGGTGATGCTCCATTCCCTGGCCTTCGGCACCCTCAGGTCGTATGTGCCCGCCAACCGCAAGGAGGCGCTCAGCCAGGCCCAGATGGAGATGACCCTGGATGTGATGGCGCACAGCCTGGTGTATTGGGTGCAGGAGGTGGCCTATCGGGGTCTGCTGGGGCCGGGCAGCAAGGTCTTCGCCATGACCAGCTCCGGCTCGACTCGCATCCTGCCGCAGTACGGGCCGGTGGGCTGCGCCAAGGCCGCCCTCGAGTACCACGTCCGCCAGTTGGCGGTGGAGATGGCTCCCAGGAGCATTACCGTCAACGCCATCCGAGCGGGCATCACCGACACGCCCGCCCTGCGCAAGATCCCCGGCCACGAGCAGATGCTGGCGGTGGCCGGCAGGCGCAACCCCAGCGGTCGCATCACCACCACCCAGGACGTGGCCCGCCTGATCGCCGTCCTGGCCGACGAGCGGGCGGCCTGGATGACGGGGAACGTCGTCGGCGTCGACGGCGGCGAGGAGATTATCGCCCACTAGGGTTCTACCCGATAGATGGTGACCCCCTCGTTCTGGTAGGCGACCTTCCCCATCTCGGCGAACTTAGCCATCCCTGCCTCGCCGTAGACTTCTCGCTCCAGCCCCCCGACGTAGACGTACTCCACGTCGTATTTCGCGAGGATCGCCTTCGCCTCCTCGGGCGAGGTCGTCTTGTAGGCCAGCTCCACGTCCTCGCGGCGGCCTGCCTGGGGCTCCCATGAGCCCCGAAAGCGCCACTCGTGCTCGGGCCAGCCTAACACGGTGGGGATACCCGTGCGGGAGGATACCCGACCAAAGGTGGGATAGTCGCTGCCAACCGCCTCCAGGATGACGGGAGTCCCCTTCACGTTTTCTGCGAGCCAGCGGACGGCCTCGTATTCCTCCGGCTGGCTGCGGCTCACAAAGGCCAGCCCGTCCAGTTCAGGGTTGACCCGAAAGCCGTAGGTGCGATTCATGCTGGCGATGACCGGATAGACCAGCCCGGCTCCGATCAACACCAGGGTAATAGCGACCCAGGCAAATCGATGGGTGAACACGAGCGCCTCGCGCAGCTTCCAGCGGGAGAGGATGTAGTGGAGGCCAAAGGCACCGCTGACGCTGAACAGGATCCATGACTGGTAGCCGAAGTGGAAGACGGTGTTGGCCCGAAAGCCCGTGGGGTCGTTTCCCCAGTAGAGGTCGGTCCCCAGCAGCAGCAAGATGGCGGTGCTGCCCACTGCCAGGGCGAAGAGCGTGCTCTGCTGGCTTTCGTCTTCCCTGGCATCGGCGTTCAGGAAGCGGCCGCAGGCCAGGGCGGCCACAGTGACCGTCACCAGCAGGAAGGCGAGGGTGAACCACCAACCGCCGCGAGCGGTCGCCTCCTCGACGAAGCCGAGCGGCCCCTCGTGGGCGGTCACCAAAAAGGCCCAGGCACCAAAGGGAACGAGGCCAGGCAGAAGGGCCCAGCCCAGCATCCTCCGGTTCTGGCGCCAGGGGCCCAGGGCGACGACGAAGAAGCTGGCTGTAGGCCAGAGGATGGTGGCCCAAAAGTAGAGGAAGTGGTGGGGTCTGGTGGCGATGCCTTCTGCCGGGCCCTGGCCTCCGTTGACCTCCAGAGGCAGCACACCGCTGCCTGAGCCCGCCGGGTGGAAGTTGAGGTAGAAGGGAATATAAAGGAGGATCGCCAGTGCCGCCAGGGGAATGGCGAAGCCGCCGGTCCGGCCTATGACCGCCGGGTTGAGGCGGCCCTCGTTCAGATAGTTGCGCACTGCCGCCATGGCCACGATCAGGAAGAACAGGGTGGGCAGGTCCCACAGGTTCGTGAAGGCCAGAGCACCCACCAGGATGCCAGTGGACAGAAAGAGCAGGGGGTGGGCAATCCAGAAGGCCAGTCCCTCCCAGCCGGAGGCCCCGAGTTCCAGGGTGGCGGCTGCAGCGGAAGAGAAGGGCGGTGGAAGGGGTGAGGGTACCCGGGCATCGCTGCCGCCGATGGTCTTGCCGAACCTGTGGGCGGCGCTCCTCATCCTTTCGGGGATGCCGGCCCAAACAGGAGCGGCGAGGGAGCCTCGCCAGCGCAGGAAGTTCAGGGCGACGCCCGCACCTACCAGCACAAACGGGATGGATAGCGTATGCGCGTGCAGGTCGCCCATGAGGAAGGTAAAGAAAGGGAACTCCCGCCAGTCGTCGTTGGTCGCCATGCGGGTGGCCCGCCACCAGGTGGCAAGCCACTCGGTGGGATACCACTCGGTGCAGTTGCCCGGGTTCTGTTTGCAGTCGACAGGGCCGTCCAGGCCGTTGATGTCCAGCAGGCCGTAGAACCCC
Organism: uncultured Dehalococcoidia bacterium; assembly: GCA_964354065.1. Taxonomy (GTDB): domain Bacteria; phylum Chloroflexota; class Dehalococcoidia; order SM23-28-2; family SM23-28-2; genus JAUYDU01. The sequence continues at coordinate 6,692 of CAYGYF010000036.1, forward strand.
TGGTTGCCGATCCCGTGGCGGCGGAAGAGCTCGAACACCCCTTCCATGTTGGCCAGCACCAGCAGCAGCCCTACTGCCACCAGGCCGAACAGGACGGCAGTGTGGGGTCGGGCCCGCACTATGAGGAGGTTATGCACCAGGCCGAACACGGCCACGGCGGCCAGGGCGGCGGCGAGCGCGAGGCCCAGGTTGAAGGTGATGGCCGAGGAGAGGCCGGTGAGCTTGGTGAGGGCGGCCACCATGATGTGCCCGAAGATGTACATGGGGTTGGTGTGGCCGGCCAGCCAGGGGTCCTCAGGCGGGAAGGAGTCGGAGCGGAGGATGCCGTTGAGAAAGGCGAAGTCCATCGGTTTTTCTATCCACATGATCTCGGCGACGTAGGAGCGCAGAGAGATGGCCACTGTGAGGGCGACGGCGAACAGGGCTTCGACAAGAAGGATGTAGCCCCAGCGGCTGCGGATGAACGCCCACAGCTCGTCGCGGCGGCGGAAAGCGACGAAGATGGAGGCCGCTGCCAGGCCGACCAGGATGAGAGCGATGGTGAGACGGCTGTTGGGGAAGATGCCAACGGTGGCCCCGATCCAGAGGATGTAGCCCAGCAGGATCAGGCCCACGGGCTTGGTGAAGGCATAGCCGCGGTCGGGCAGGAAGCGGAAGAAGGCGAAGGTCAGGGGGAAGGATACCAGCCCCACCAGCAGGACAGCGGCCCACCAGACGTACGTCTCTTTCTGGCTCAGGGACCAGAAGAGGGCGTCCCTGACCATGGGTATCCACTCAGGCATGGCTGGCGTCTAGGATACCACGAAGGAGGATCGCCTCCCCCACCTCGGGCGAGGGTGAAGGGAAGGGGGAGGGGATCACCGCGCTGGCCTGCGGGCCACCCAGACGGCGGAGGTGCCCACAGGAAGGTTCACGTGGGCCACCAGCCGAGCTTCGTACTCCACCACGCGGGTGACCAGTCGATTTATTGCCGGGGGAAGGAGGGCGTAGTCCATTTTGAGACTGTACCCCGTGGCCGAGAATTGCCCCGCATGCAGCAGCAGGAACACCACAGGAAAGAAGGGGAGGTTGAGGTAGCTGGCCTTGACAACGCGAAACCCCGCGTCGGCAACCTTGGCCTTCACCTCCCTCAGGGTGTACCGCCGCCGATGGCCGAGCTGGATGTCGCGCCCGCTCCACAGGAATTGAAACGTAGGCACGGTGCCGATGAACTTACCGCCTCTGCGGCAGACCCGCAGGATCTCCCGCAACGCCCCGGCATCGTCGTCCAGGTGCTCCAGGACGTCGATGGCCACTACCAGATCGAAGCGCTCATCCCCGTAGGGGAGGGCCTGGGCGTCCCCCAGACAGACGGAATCGATGCCCCGCTCCCGGCAGTACCTCACCGCCAGGGGCGCCACGTCCAGGCCGTGGGCAGCGCCCAGGCGTCCCAGGTCGGCCAGCATCGCCCCGGTGCCGCAGCCGATCTCCAGGATGGCGGGCTGGTGGCAGGGAGAACCGTAGCGACGCCAGAGGCTCCTGATCAGGGCTCGCCGCCCCACCCCCCACCACCAGCTATCCTCTTCCTGATGGTAAAGGTGGTAGACATGATCCTCCATAGCTGCCTCTTATCCTCAGGTATCCGCACTCTAGGCCATATGCGTCGTCGCTGTCAATGAGCCTGTCCTGAGCCTGCCTGCCGGCAGGCAGGCTTGTCGAAGGGTTGCCCCTCACCTCCACAAGCGATAGATGGTGACCCCCTCGTTCTGATAGACGACCTCCCCCAGCTCGGCGAACTTAGCCATCCCGGCCTCGCCGTAGGCCTGCTTCTCGAAAGGGCCGATGTACACGTACTCTACGTCGTATTTGGCGAGGATCGCCTTCGCCTCTTCCGTCGAGGTGGTCTTGTAGACTTGCTCCACCTCCAGGCACCTGAAAGACGGGCACCATGAGCCATCTGTCTGGCGCTGTCCTCCCTGGGGTTCCCAGGAGCCTCGCCAGCGGTACTCGTGATCGGGCCAGCCCAAGATCGTGGGCAGGCCTGTGCGCGCCGACACGCGGCCGAAGATCGTGTACGACGCGCCTACGGCTTCTAGGATCACGGGTGTTCCGTCCACGTTCTCCCGCAGCCAGCGGATGGCTTCGTACTCGGAGACGTCGGCCAGCCGAAAGGCCTTCAGGCCGTCCAACTCCTGCTGCACGGTGAAGCCGTAGGTGCGGTTCATGCTGGCGATGACCGGGTAGACCAACCCGGCGCCGATGAGGACGAAGGTGATCGTCACCCAGGCAAAGCGGGGCGTGCTCGTCAGCACTTTCTTCAGTTTCAGGCGGGAGACGATGTAGTGGAGGCCGAAGGCGCCGCTGATGCTCATCAGGATCCAGGCCTGGTAGCCGAGACGGAAGGTGGTGTTGGAGCGGAAGTTTATGGGGTCGTCCACCCAGAACAGATCAGCGCCCATAATGAGGAAGAGGGCTAGCCCGCCCAGGACGAGGGCGAAGAGCATGCTCTGGCGGGACTCGTCCTCCCGGGTCGCAGCGTCGAGGTAGCGGCCGCAGGCCAGGGCCGCCACTGTTAGCATCGTCGCCATGAAAGCCATGGTGAACCACCAGCCGGCGCGGGCTCGCGCCTCCTCGGCCAAGCCGCCCAGCCCTTCGTGGCCGCCGACCAGGAGCAGCCAGAAGAGGAACGGACCTAGGGCTAGGAGGAGGGCCCAGCCCAGCATCCTCCGGTTCTGGCGCCAGGGCCCCAGGGCGGCCACCAGGAAGCTGCCGGTGGGCCACAGGATGGTGGCCCAGTAGTACAGGAAGTGGTTGGGCCGGGTGGCTACGGCCTCCACCGGCCCGGTAGCGTTGCCGGCTGCCTCCAGCGGTAGGATACCCCCGCCCACGGGAGTGAAGTTCAGGTGGTAGGGCAAGTACAGAAGCAAGGCCAGTAGGGCCAGGGGCGCCCCAAACGCCGCCGTCTGCTTAATGACCGCCAGGTTGAGCCGGCCCTCCATCAGGTAGTTGCGGACGGCCGCCATGCTCGCCACCAGCACCAGGAAGGTGGGCAGGTCCCAGGTGTTGATGTAGCCCAGGGCACCGATGATCACCGCCGTGCCCAGGAGGTAAAGGGGCCGGCGCAGCCAGAACCATCCCCCCAGCACGCTCTTCCAGCGCAGGAAGTTCAGGGCGACGCCCGTACCCACCAGCACGAAGGGGATGGACAGCGTGTGCGAGTGCAGGTCGCCCATGATGAAGGTGAAGATGGGGGACTCCCGCCAGTCGTGGTCGGTGGAGACGCGGGTGGTCCGCCACCAGGTGGCAAACCACTCGGTGGGGTACCACCTGGTACAGTTCTGTGGGTACTTCTTGCAGTCCATGGGGCCGTCCAGGGCGTGGATGTCCAGCAGGCCGTAGAACCTCTGGTTGCCGATGCCGTAGCGGCGGAAGAGCTCGAACACCCCCTCCATGTTGGACAGCACCAGCAGCAGCCCTACTGCCACCAGGCCGAACAGGACGGCGGTGCGAGGTCGGGTCCGCACTATGAGGAGGTTATGCACCAGGCCGAACGCGGCCACGGCCGCCAGGGCCGCAGCGAGAGCGACACTCAGGTTGAAGGTGATGGCCGAGGAGAGGCCGGTGAGCTTGGTGACGGCGGCCACCATGATGTGCCCGAAGATGTACATGGGGTTGGTGTGACCGGTCAGCCAGGGGTCCTCAGGCGGGAAGGAGTTGGAGCGGAGGATGCCGTTGAGGAAGGCGAAGTCCATCGGCTTTTCGTTCCACATGATCTCCGCCACGGAGGCCCGCAGGGAGGTGGCCACAGCCAGGGCGACGGCGAACAGGGCTTCGACAAGAAGGATGTAGCCCCAGCGGCCTCGGATGAACGCCCACAGCTCGTCGCGGCGGCGGAAAGCGACGAAGATGGAGGCCGCTGCCAGGCCGACCAGGATGAGAGCGATGGTGAGACGGCTGTTGGGGAAGATGCCAACGGTGGCCCCGATCCAGAGGATGTAGCCCAGCAGGATCAGGCCCACGGGCTTGGTGAAGGCATAGCCGCGGTCGGGCAGGAAGCGGAAGAAGGCGAAGGTCAGGGGGAAGGATACCAGCCCCACCAGCAGGACGGCGGCCCACCAGACGTACATCTCTTTCTGGCTCAGGGACCAGAAGAGGGCGTCCCTGACCATCGGTATCCACTCAGGCATAGCTGGCGTCTAGGATACCACGAAGGAGGGCTTACGGCATGACGGCGGCCGTATGGCGCGGCCGTCGACGGCGGCGGGGAGATCAGCGCGCACTAGGCTCACCGCTCCAGACAACCCCGTCCGGACGCCCCTCTCCCGCCGTCCTCGACAGCGAGCGATGGCAAATGATAAAATGAACAGACACTAAGATCATGTACCTGGTTGCAGATAAGTAATGCCTAGGTTCGAAATACTGTACGGGGAGTTCGGGTACGATGCCAGCCGGAGCGCGGGCTTCCATTACTTTGATGTGCGGTGCGGTGGCGCCGAGGAGAGGATTGCCGTGGGGCTTTCGGACCAGGTTCGGAGACGGTGGGGTCTCGACGGTCGGGCCAACGGGAAGGAAATAGAGCATAGGCTCATTCTTCGCTATCTGAAGGAGCACCTGGCAGGCATCACGGCGTTGGCCTCTCACCGGCTGTTGCTGACCCTGTGGGAGGGGCCCGCCTCCCGCGAGGGCTGGACGGTCCACCAGTTGCCTGAAGAGTGTCCGTACGAGTGGAAGGAGTGCAGCTACAGGGCAGGCAAACAGGGGGAGTACCATTGCTCGGCGGCCGGGCAAGGTGACGACTGGGGTGGAAGGACCACCCTTGCCATCTGCGAAGCCTGCGGCTTGCCCAGCACCGACATTGCGTGCTGCAACCTGGTTCACCCCAGCACCCGAAGCCTTCGCGGCACTGGCGTTCCCCCGACGCGCCAGCTCTGGGACGTTCAGTGCGAACTGGGCCATCCTCTTAGAGAGGCTTCTGCGGGCCAGTGCGTACCTGGCGGACGGGATTGCTGGGTCCAAACGTATGAACCAGAGCAGCCCGCGCAAGCCGCGGAGACAGGCGAGCGGAACTTGCCCGCCGAAGCGCTCGACATGGTAGACACGCTCAACACCATCTTTCGGGACCAGTTTGACGCCGAGCTGTTCAGACTGAAGCAGTTTCGCACCGGCAGGGTCCTGATGGGGCCGTGCGCGACGGAAGCAGACTTGGCCCACAAGCTTCAGACTCTGGGGGACCTCATTGACCTGATGAACTCGAAGGAACTGGGTGAGGCGCAAGGCGTGACATCCGAGTCCGGCTCAGTGAACTGGCTGGCCGCCTTCCTGCGGAAGGTGGCGCACGGTGACCCCGCGCTAACGATACAGACGCTCCGCGACATCAGAACGCTTAGGAAGCACCTTGCTGCCCACTCCGCAGCTGCCGACGACTTCGTGGACGCATGCGGCCGCCTGGACATCGCTCTGCCCATGACAGACTGGGAGGGCACTTGGCATCGGGTACTTTCGGCCTTCCTAGAGGCTCTCCGGAGGCTGCAGGGCCTTCTGCCCTAGCCCCTACTTCTCCAGCCGCAAGATCGCCATGAACGCCTCCTGGGGGATGTCCACGTTGCCCACGCGCTTCATGCGCTTCTTGCCCGCCTTCTGCTTCTCCAGCAGCTTCATCTTGCGGGTCACGTCGC
>CAYGYF010000037.1:0-12267 GCA_964354065.1 uncultured Dehalococcoidia bacterium
CGCTGCGCGGCTCCGACCCCGACGCCGCCCTCTACTGGCTGGCCCGCATGATCGAGGCCGGCGAGGACCCCCTGTTCATCGCCCGCCGCCTGGTCATCCTGGCCGCCGAGGACGTGGGCCTGGCTGACCCCCAGGCCCTGGTGGTGGCGATGGCGGCCCAGCAGGCGGTGCACTTCGTGGGCATGCCCGAGGGTTTCCTTCCCCTGGCCGAGGCCACGATCTACCTGGCCTCCGCCCCCAAGAGCAACTCCGCCCTCCTGGCCTACGAGAAGGCCCGCCAGGACGTGCGGGAGACCCGCAACGAGCCGGTGCCGCTGCACCTGCGCAACCCCGAGACATCCCTGATGCGGGAGATGGGCTACGGTCGGGGCTACAAGTACGCCCACAAGTATCCCGGCCACTACGTGCCCCAGCAGTTCCTGCCCGACAAGCTGGTGGGCCGCCGCTACTACACGCCGACGGAGCAAGGCTTCGAGCGGACGATAGCGGAAAGGCTACGGAAGCTGCGAGAAGACCTGGATAAAGACGCGAACACGAATTTGCGCGATTAATTGGACTTGTTGTCCACAATATGGCCTTCCAGCTTTGCAATTTCTTGTAGACTAATCTCACAGAGTCTTGACCAATCGCGGAATACCAAGTAGACTGGCATCAAACCAACGGATCGCGGAATGTGGAGGCATCGACGACCATGGCAACGTATATACGACGGCCCTTCCCCGCACACACCCTCGAAGCGGCGCTGCAGATAGCGCGAGCCATCCAAGACGCCAACAATGGCCAGCCCATGAACCGGGTGCTATTGGCGCAAGCGGTGAAGCGAAGGCCGGCGAGTAGCGAATTCAAACTGCTCCTGAGTTCATCCCTCAAGTACGGGCTGACAACCGGGACCGAGAAGTCTGACGTTATTGGTCTGACTGCCAACGGGGAGTCAGTGGTCAAACCTCGCGACTCCTCAGAGCGTGCGAAGGCGTTAAAGACCGCCGCTTTGCAGCCCGAGCTTTTGCGGAGTATCTACGAGTACTACAACAACGGTAAACTTCCACAGGGGGACTTCTTCTCCAATGTCTTGGAGCGAAACTTTAAGGTGCCGCGTGAGCGGTGCCAAGAATGCGCCGAGGTTCTAGTCCAGAACGGGCGATTTGCCGGGATGGTCCGGGAGCAGCAAGGTACGCTCTACGTCGTGCTGGCTCCTGAGGGAGAGCTCGCTGCGCCTGAGGAGTCCGCGGCGGAAGCGACCCCCACGGAGGGGCCTGCCGCACCCAGCGCACCGCCACCGCCGCCGCCCAGCGAGAGGTTTATCTTCATCGCGCACGGCAAGAACCGTACGCCGCTGGAACAGCTAAAGAAAGTGCTCGATCCGTTCAAGATCCGGTACAGAGTCGCCATTGACGAGCCCCAGAAGGCCCGCCCTATCTCCGTCAAGGTGGCCGAGATCATGCGGTCCTGTCAGTCGGCTATCTTCATTTTCAGCGCCGACGAAGAGTTCACGAATGCAGAGGGCCAGACAGTCTGGCGGCCCAGCCAGAACGTCATCTACGAACTCGGAGCTGCCTCAGTGCTGTACGGCGACAGGATCGTTATCTTCAAGGAACAGGGCCTCGACTTCCCGACGGACTTCCATGATATCGGCAACATCGCTTTCGAGAAAGACGCGCTGGACGCGCGCGGTGTCCAGCTCATAGCGGAGCTCATTGCCCTGCGACTCGTAGCCGTCCAGCCCACATGAGCACGGCCGCGCAACCGCATGCGCCGCTCGTAGGCCAGCGCACCCCACCACCCCCTAGGAGACGCCCGTCGCAACGGACGCCGCCGGTTCCCTCCTGGGCACGCGCCCCTCGGTAGCTGGTGCCGCCAGTTCCACGTTCGTTAGCAGGATCTTGCTGTCCGGGGGCACCGCCAGGGTGATCCTTGGTCTGCGCCCGCCAACCAAATACTCAAGGACGGCATCCCGGACCAGACGCGACAGGCGGATGCCCTCTCTATCCGCAATCTGCTTCATCCGCGCGACCTCCTCCACCCTGAAGCGCACCGAAAACACCATGCTCGCCGCCTTGGTCCGGACCGGCTTCTGCCCCTCCTCCTCCCACTCATCAGTGTCATCGGCGTGTGCCTCAAGATATCGCGCCGCTTCCTTCTCACGCTCATCCATAAGCCTTCCTCCAGACAGTAACCTCACCTTTTGTGCTGGGCCAGCCCGTCACCGGCCGCCACCGGCCCGAGACCGCCGTGGCCGCCAGCGCGATGGTAAGCATTGTGCCACCACTATCCGGCCCTATGACCTTGTAAGTGGCAGCCCTACGGCGCTTGTTCCGTACGAATAGCGGCCGTCCCGTAACCACCGCATGCACGCGGAGCGGGTCGATATCATGGCGAGCGAGCTCATCCTCGTTGCGCTCGTCAAACTCAAGCGCATCAACCCACGGAGACCCTTGACCTGGGTTGTCTACATGTATTACACTGTCCACAAGATCATACCACAGGAGCGTACAAAATGGAAGTCGAGTTTCTCATCCTTGCCGACGCCGCTCAGGCCGTCAACGGTAAACTGTACGTGCTCGGGGGAGGCTGGTCAACGCTCCATCCCGTGGCCCTGCCGCTCACCCACCAGATAAGCGTCGCTGCGGGCTTCCGCATCCCCTGGGACGAGACCAACCAAGTCCACCACATCGAAATAGCCATAGTCACGGCCGACGGCAATCCCATCGTGCCCCCGCTGCGAGGAGAGCTCGAGATGGGCAGGCCAGCAGGCCTCCGGCCCGGGAGCGACCAGACTCCCGTCATAGCCATGACGGCCAACACGAGGTTCGAGCGCGACGGTCGCTATGAGGTGCAGGTCAGAGTGGAGGACCAACTCATCAAAACCGTCACCTTCGACATCGCACCTGTGGCGAAAAGTGCTGCGTCAGCCCAGTAGCTCCCCTTCGTTCTTCAACCCTCGGCAACCGCATGCGCCGCTCCTAGCCTCATCGCTGTAACAACTCGCCCCCGCGCGCGTCTTCTATAGAAGACCCGCAGCCGCGGGCCGTCTAACGCGATCCACGTTCCCGGAGGCAAATGCACATGACCACTGCCCAACTCGCCATGGCCAATCTCGCCCAGGTGCTCTCGGAGCAGCTCGACCAGCGCTGGCGGCGACCCGACCTGACGTTCCAGGTCAGCGCCTCCCCTGAGCGGCTCGCCCTCACCATCGCCCCGCTGGAGAGCGGGGGTTGCTATCCCCTGAAGCACCACCTGCCGGCATCCGAGCTGCTCGCCCTCCAGCGGGAGGACGGCCTCGGCGACCTCGTCACGGCGATTCTCCGCTCGGCCGACCGCCTGTCTACCGTCGTGGCAGCGTAGGCCAGCCGGCCCCTGCACCCCTACACCCCGTGCACCTACGCCTACCGTTGTGCCACAATAGACGGCATGAGAGCCCTGCTTCTGGCGATCACCGCGGCCTCGCTCCTCGCCCTGGCGGCCGCCTGCGGGGGCGGGGAGCCGTCTGACGCTACCCCAACCCAGGACGAGCTGGCCCAGGCCCTGGCCGGGCAGGGGCGGCTGGTGTACGGCGCGGAGGGCCTAACCCAGGTGGTCAACGCCGACGGCACAAATGCCCAGACGCTGCCCTTCCACCCCGGCACCGTATCGGCCCGCCTCGACGGAGCTACCTACATTCACGTCTTCCCCGACGGAACGGCCGAAGTGCGCCTGGCCAAGGACGACGGCTCGGAGGCAGTCCTCGGCCTGGGGCGTCGTCCCGCGGTCTGGTCGCCCGACGGAACCCGCCTGGCGGTGGCCCTGGAAGGCGAGGATGGGGCCGACCTCTGGACGGTGGATGCGGCCACAGAGACGAAGACCCTCGTCGCCGAGGACGTCGAGGTGACGTTCAACGGCCCCGCCTGGTCTCCCGACGGCCGCAAGCTGGCCTACGTAGCCGCCGCCTCCCGCGAGCTCAAGGTCATCGACCTGGCCAGCCAGGAGTCGTACACGGTAACAGCAGACCTGACAGGCAGGATACACGCCCTGGCCTGGTCACCGGACGGCGCTAGCATCGCCTACCAGCGGTCAACGCGCGGGGCGGAGGCGGACATCGTCGTCGTCGATGCCGGCGGGGGCGAGCCGCGCAAGCTGGGGGATGGCTGGTGGCCGGGCTGGTCGCCCGACAGCAGCCGCATCACCTACGTGGGCAGCACAGAGCCGGGCCTGTTCGTTGTCGACCTGGCAGGCGCCGGACGGCAGGTCGCCCCCGACGCCAACGTCGGGCCTACCGGGCGCTCGCAGCCGGCCTGGTCGCCGGACGGCAAGTGGGTGGCCTACGAATCGGTTGATGGGGGCATCCTCAGGCTCGTCAACGTCGAGACTGGGGACATCTTCGATGCAGTCAGGAAGCCGGCCTCCCTGCTGGCCTGGCTGCCCTAGCGATGGCGCCGGGCTCTAGGCCTCTCGCGGGATGGCCACGCCGCAGTGGGGACAGAAGCGAGCGGTGCCCAGGGGCGGCAAGGGGCAGCCACAGCCGGGGCACTGGGTAGCCAGGCGAGCGCCACACTCAGTGCAGTACTGCCAGTAGGGCGGCGCCTCAGCCTGACAGGCCCGGCACTCCACGACGAACTTGCGTAGGACCTCCAGGCTGCGCTTCAGGTCGTCCTCAGCGGGCCGCCGGGACCGCCGCCGCCGCGGCCGCGGTGCTGTTGGAGATACGTCCTCGCTCATACCAACCCCCGGTCCTCCATCACCTGCCGCTGGCCAGATGGTCGAAGAAACCCTTGAGGATGCGAGCCGTCGCCCCCCAGATGCAGTGGTCGCCGTAGCGGTAGGTCAGGATCGGCAGCCGGCGGCCCCGCCACTGACGGACGCCTTGCTCCAGGTTGCGCTCGTCCATCAGGTGGCGCAGGGGCACCTCCACCAGCTCCGCCACCTCGTGGCTGTTCAGGGCGAAGGGGTACGACGGCGAGGGCAGCACAGCCACGAAGGGGCTCACCACGAAGTCGGTGATGGTCACGATGTCGTCGAGCTGGCCCAGCACCTCGATGTCCTGGCGCCGAACGCCGATCTCCTCCTCCGTCTCGCGCAGGGCAGTGGTCAGCAGGTCGCCGTCTTCGGGGTCGACGCCGCCGCCGGGGAAGGAGGTCTCGCCCTTGTGGTGCTCCACATGGTCGGTGCGCCTGGTCAGGAGGATGTAGGGCTCGCCGTCCTTCTCGTAGAGGAGGAGAAGGACCGCCGCCGGCATCGCTTCATCCTGGGAGAGCCGCACAGGCTGGTAGCCAGACAAGAAGTGCCGTATCTGGTGGAGCAGGCTGACCTCATCCGCCACTCTCTCTCCCTCCCACCAGAATGATACCCCAGGGAGGACGGAAGGGCCAGCTAGAGGGCCCGCCTGAGGCCGGAGCCAGCGACAACGGCGCGAGCGAGAAGGGGCAGACGTGAGGCCGAAGGGAGAAAACGGGGGGAATGCAATCGTGGTGGGCCCGGCAGGATTCGAACCTGCGACCAACCGGTTATGAGCCGGCCGCTCTGCCGCTGAGCTACGGGCCCACTCTGACGTTCATGATAGCACCTGGCAGGGCGATTGCAAGCGGCGTAGACATAGCTCCGGCTCACCGAAGAGCGACCCAAGCGCGAAGGCCCCCCGATGAGGATCGAGGGGCCTTCGCTATCACGCGGGCGTTCATAAGGGGGTGCGGCCCTTGTTTCACGACCCGCTGTGTAGTAATACGTTCAGGAACAGAGAAAAGATTCGGGCCGACAGCGGTGAGCCCCAGCTTCTGGCGGGCAGACACCCGGAGAAAGGAGCCGAGCGTTGTTCGAGACCAGGATCACAGAGCTTTTCGGTATCAAGTACCCCCTCATCTGCGGCGGCATGTACTGGGTGGGTCGAGCGGAGCTGGTGGCGGCAGTAGCCAATGCTGGCGGCCTGGGGTTCATCGTGGGGGCCACCTTCGACGACCCGAAAGACCTGCGGGCGGAGATCCGCAAGGCGCGGGACATGACCGACGGGCCTATCGGCCTGAACATCAACCTGTTCCCCTCCGTTCGCCCGATGCCAGTGGAGGAGTGGGTGCAAATCGCCCTCGAGGAGAAGATCCCTGTGGTGGAGACCTCCGGCCACAGCCCGGAGGCCATCGTGGCCCCTTTGCACGCTGGCGGCGTCAAGATCATGCACAAGGTACCCGGCGTGAGATATGCCCGCACCACCGAGCGCGTTGGCTGCGACGCTGTGTGTGTGGTGGGGTTCGAGTGCGGCGGTCACCCCGGCATGGATGAGGTAACCACCCTGGTGATGGTACCGGCCGCCGTGGACGCGGTGAGCATACCGGTGGTGGCAGGCGGCGGCTTTGCTGACGGCCGCGGCCTAGTGGCGGCGCTGGCCCTCGGGGCGGATGCAGTGCTCATGGGAACCCGCTTCATGGCCACCAGGGAGTGTCGCGGCCATCCTGCCTGGAAGGAATTCCTGATCAACGCCTCGGAGATGGACACCGTCTACGCCATGCGGTCGATCAACAACCCATCGCGGATAGTCAAGAACGCGGTGGCCGATAAGATCCTGGAAATGGAGGCGCGAGGAGCGACCCTGGAGGAGATGCTGCCGGTGATCGCCAGTCAGCGGAGCGTGGTCTACGATGATGGCAACCTGAATGGCGGCATCGCCGACGCGGGCCAGGTGATAGGCCTGATCCACGACGTGCCCACAGTGAAGGAGCTCATCGACCGCATAGTCGAGGAGGCAGTGGCCATCCGCGAGCGCCTGGACAGAATCATCCCGGACCGGCTGGCGTTGTAGGGCTGCGCTCCCTTCGCTACGCTCAGGGCAAGCTCTGTGCCCCTGGTCACTCAGGCCACTTCTGCCAGGCGCGGGCCGTGTGCTCGGCGTCCTGCAAGGCCGTGGCCACCTGGGCGATGTGAATGCCCATGTCGTCCCATTTGCCGGCGTGGGAAGCCGTTATGGCTTAGAGCCAATCGCATATCCGTGACAATTTTCACACATTGGCGTGGCAGAGGGGTTGACAAGGCGTGGATAAGGTGTAAACTCTAAAGGAGCGCCCCTGGGGAGTGGGGGGTGGTATGTCGTGGGCACGGCGTGCTTCAGTAAAAGCAGATCTTGACGCCAGCGTAGGCTGACCGAAAGGGGTCAGCCTTAGTTTTTGCCCTGCGAGAGGAAAAGAGAAGAGGCCCCGGGCGGTAGGCGCCGCCCAGGGCCAGGAGCTAAGGCGTGCGGGCACACACCCTAGCCTCTTCTATCCTAAGGGGTAGGCCGAGGTAGGCGCAAGAGAGCGAGCGGAGCGGCGATGAGGCGAACTCTCCTCGCGGGCTGTGTTGCGGCGGCGGCACTGTCAGGGCTGGCGGTGCTCCTGCTGGGCGGCGTGAGCAGCGAGGGCCAGGGCGCGGCCTTGGCTGCGCTGGACCCTGCGCCTGCCGTAAGCAGCGCCACCACGCCGCCCTCGACGCAGGCGACCAACTGGTGCGCGGGCGGCGTGTGCGAGAAGTGGGTGGCCCGCTACAACGGCCCCGCCAGCTCAGGCGACGAAGCCAGTAGCATGGCGCTGGACGGGGACGGCAATGTGTACGTCACCGGCCGGTCGGGTGGCTCGGGCAGCGCAACTGACTACGCCACCATCAAGTACAACGCGGCGGGCAGCCAGCAATGGGTGGCTCGCTATAACGGCCCGGCTAACTCATACGACGAAGCCTGGGCGGTAGCCGTGGACGGAGCTGGCAACGTCTATGTCACGGGCTGGTCTATGGGCGTGGGCAGCTTCTTCGACTATGCCACCATCAAGTACAACTCCGCGGGCATTGAGCAATGGGTGGCTCGGTACAATGGCCCTGACCCCATTACCCCGCTGGACGAGGCCTATGACGTGGCGGTCGATGGCCTGGGCAACGTTTACGTGACCGGCCGGTCGATGGGCGACGGCAGCGGCGGTGACTACGCCACCGTCAAGTATAACTCCGCGGGCGCTGAGCAGTGGGTGCGCCGCTACAACGGCCCGGGCAACTCGGAGGACGGAGCGACCAGCATAGCGCTGGACGGGGGCGGCAACGTGTACGTCACCGGCCGGTCGACGGGCTCCGGCAGCGGAACCGACTATGCCACCATCAAGTACAACCCCGCGGGCACCCAGCAGTGGGCGCGCCGCTACAACGGCCCCGCTAACTCGGACGACGACGCCTGGGCCATCGCCGTGGACGGGGCGAGCAACGTCTATGTCACCGGCAGGTCAACGGGTTCCGGCAGCAGAACCGACTATGCCACCGTCAAGTACAACGCGGCGGGCACCGAACAGTGGGCGCGCCGCTACGATGGCCCCGCCAACTGCGACGACGACGCCTGGGCCATCGCCGTGGACGCATCGGGCAACGTCTATGTCACAGGCAGATCAACAGCTTCTGGCAGCGGCGACGACTGTGCCACGAAGTACGGCGACTACGCCACGATCAAGTACAACTCGGCGGGCACCCAGCAATGGGTGGCCCGCTACAACGGCCCCGCCAACCTAGAGGACGGAGCCAGTAGCATAGCCCTGGATGAGAACAGCAATGTGTACGTCACGGGCGGATCGCAGGGATCGGCCAGCGGGACCGACTATGTCACCATCAAGTACGACTCCGACGGCGCTGAGCTATGGGTGGCCCGCTACAACGGCCCGGGCAACTCCGACGACGAAGCCTCGGCGGTAGCCGTGGACGGGACGGGCAGCGTGGTGCATGTGACAGGCGAGTCGGCGGGCTCTGGCAGCGGTACGGACTATGCCACCATTGCGTATCTGCCGGACAGCGACGGGGACGGCTTTAGCGACGCCGCCGAGACCTACCTGGGCACCGACCCTAATGACGCCTGCCCCGACAACACGAGCGATCCCGCCTGGCCGCTGGACCAGAACAACGATGGCTTCATCCTGATAGGCGATGTGAGCATGTACGCAGGAAAGCTGTTCACTCCCGTGACCTGCCCGGGCGGCGCGGATTGCCGCCTGGACCTGGACACGAACGGCACGATCCTCATCAGCGACCTCACGAAATACACCGGAAAGCTGTTCCAGAGCTGCGTATAGGGGGCTCTAACACCCCTCTGCCTGCCCCCAAACCAGCAAACCAGCGAACCAGACAACCGGCAGCGCGGCGAGACACGACCACGGCTAGCGGCAGGGCTGCGCTCCCTTCGCTACGTTCAGGGCAAGCTCTGTGCCCCTGGTCACTCAGGCCACGCAAGACGCTAGAGGGCGCTCGGTAGGCTCGTCATGGCTCACTCCGGATGGGCCAAAATTCTTCGAAGTCAGGGGGCCAAAGCTCTTGACAAGGTTGCCTTTCTCCATAGGCACCTCCTTGCCAGGAAAATACCCGCTGCACAGGGCATCGTTAACATAAGGGCTTGACAAGACGGTCGACGTGCGGTTATGATTGTTGCGCTCTATGGCCTCAGCACAAGCGGCGGGGTGCGGCCTGCCGGTCTGGCGTCTCCCGTGTGAATACATATCTTCAGGGAAGGCTATCGCCATGAAGACAAGAGCGTTTGTTCTAACGCGGCGTTTCTGGCTCGGCTTGCTGGGCGCCGGGGTGGCTCTGGCCGCCGTCTTAATCATACTGGCGCCGGGGTCTGAGCCCGCGCAGCCTGCCCCCGCGAACACTGGTAGTGTTGTCCCCACCGGCGACGGCCTATCGCCGATTCCTTTTGTGAACGGGATTGCGTTAGAAAACAGAGCATAGTGGAGAAGCGGAAGAGGAAATCTTGTCAGCACTTATACGCATAGGCGCCATCTCCAACGGGCCAGACGCTGGCATTCCCGAACTCGGAAAGGACGGGGAATCATGAAGAAGCTATTCATATCGATAGGTAGTATTCTACTCCTGGCCTTCCTCGTCGGCGTGGGCACAGCATGCATGGCTGTTCTCGCCGACGAAGGCAGCGGCCCCACCGTAACCACCGACAGGCTAGACTACGCCCCGGACGAGACCGTCATTATCAACGGCAGCGGCTTCGCGGCCGACGTCGAGGTGACGGTGCGCGTCACCCGCCCCGACGGCTCCATCGTTACCGGCGCTGGCTCCTTCGCGCTCTGGCCGACGAGCTACGACACGGTCGCCGCCGACGCCGAAGGCGCCTTCGTGTACTACTACACCCTGGACGGCATCGTGGGTGAGTACCTGGTCGAGGTGCTGGATGGGCGCTGGGATGACCCCCTGATCGCTGAGGCCCCGGTCCTCGCCAGCACCACCTTCACGGACAGCCGCACGATAACCTCGGTGACCTTGAACGGTGGCTCCAGCGTTACTGTGGCGCCGGGCGTGTCGATCAGCGCCGCCGTCACCGTCGCGGTCACCGGCTCGTCTAGCTGGGAAGGCACCGGCTGGCTGATAAGCACAACCGCCCCCAGCACCTACAACTGCGAAGACACTCCCGACCGCGATAGCGGCACATGGACCGAGACGTTCAGTGTCACCGCCCCAACTACGCTCGGCACCTATAACGCCTATTTTTACGCCTACAACAACGACGACTGCACCAGCGGCAGCAGCAATACGTACACGATGACCGGCGCGGTTGTTGTGGTGGACACCACGCCTCCCTCGTCCACCATCACCTTCCCCGCTAACGGGGCAACCTACAACGCTGCGGGCTGGGACGCCGGCTGCAGCACCACGGGTACGGGCGACATGTGCGGCACCGCCAGCGACACCGGCGGCTCCGGCGTCCAGAAGGTGCAAACCAGCATCAAGCGCCTCGGCGTCGACCTCTACTGGAACGGCGCGGCCTTCGCCAGCGCCACGGAGATCTTCAACCTGGCCAGCGTCGTTGCCACGGGCACTAGCACGCCCACCGATACTCTTTACCCCACCGGCAACGGCGATTATACCGCCTGGAGCTACGACTACACAGCGGTGGACGAGACGGGGTCCCCTGACTGTGACAACTATTCCTGGGACCGCAACGCTGTAATTAGCACCGGGACAGGCTCACAGGAGTCTTTCGACGTAAGCCTTAGCTCCATTCCCAACGGCAGCACTATCACCAGCGTCGATATAACGGTTTGGGACAGGGGGGACTCCTCCTCGAACGGTACCTATCAGACCTTTGCCTGGTTTAACGGAACGAACTATGCCGGGACTGGGTACGCCACAAGTTCGACTTCTGGCTGCGCTCAACGAGGCCCCGACACCATCAACCTACCGGCCACCGTGAAGTCGGGGGCAACCACCCTGGAGATCGGAGTCCTCAAGACAGGCGGAAACACTAGCACTGTCCGCGTCGGTGCTATTCGTGCTGTTGTGACCTACCTGGCCAGCGACGCCGCCTCCTGGAGCTACCTGCTGGCCACCAGCGCCCTGACCAACGGCGTCTCCTACACCGTTCACGCCCAGGCCACCGATAACGCCGGCAACGTGGAGACCAGCCCCACGGCCACCTTCACGTACGGCACCGCGGACACTACGCCGCCCACGGTGACGAGCGTGAGCTCATCGACGGCGAACGGTACTTACGGGACTGGGACGGTGATCCCGGTCACCGTGACGTTCAGCGAGGCGGTGACGGTAACGGGCACGCCGCAAATCACCCTGGCGACCGGGAGTCCGGCCAGCACTGCGGTGAACTACACGAGCGGCACTGGTACCGCGACGCTCACCTTCAACTACACGGTGGCGGCCGGGAACACGTCGGCCGACCTCGACTACACGTTGACGACCGCGCTCGCCCTCAACGGCGGGACGATCAAGGACGCGGCCGGCAATAACGCCGTCCTGACGCTGGCGTCGCCGGGAGCGGCCGGGTCGCTCGGTGCGAACAAGAACATCGTCATCGACACCACGGCGCCCACCTCCAACATCACCTTCCCCGTCGAGGGCGGCAAATACAACGCCGCCGGCTGGAACGCCGGCTGCGGCACCCCGGGCATGTGCGGCATCGCCAGCGACAGCGGCGGCTCCGGCGTCCAGAAGGTGCAGGTGAGCATCAAGCGCAACGGCAGCACCAACAAGTGGTGGGGTGGCTCCGCCTTCGACAGCAGCAGCGAGGTCTTCTTCGACGCCACCGGCACCACCAGTTGGTCCTACGCCTTCCCTGCCACCAACTTCCCGGCGGACGACTCCTACACTGTGCACACCCAGGCCACCGATAACGCCGGCAACGTGGAGACCAGCCCCACGGCGACCTTCACGTACGACACCACGGCGCCGGTGATCGGCGCTCACGCTGACGAGACGGCTGAGGCCACCAGCTCTTCTGGGGCCGATGTCAGCTACACCAGCCCGACCACCAGCGACGCCGTGGACGGCGCTGGCACGGCCACCTGC
>CAYGYF010000038.1:0-12181 GCA_964354065.1 uncultured Dehalococcoidia bacterium
GGCGAAGCCGCGGCGGTGGAGCGCTCCCTGAACCAGATGAGCGAGCTCTCTCCCGCCTCAGGCGGGTCCGCCTTATCCCTTATGGAGGTCGATGCGACCGTTCAGGGCCAGCTCTGGGAGAGCATCGCCGGCCTCACCCTCCCGTCGGCGAACGAGGCCAGCCTGGTCTGCAAGGCGGCCGCCCTGCCCTCGCGTGTGCCCGCCCTCATCGACAGCCTCCAAGCCGCAGGCCTGGGCTTGAGCCTAGAGCCGCTGATCGTCTCCCACCTGACGGCCGGCATCGTGTACAGCGTCTGGCCGCTCCCCCCAGGCGGCATGGAAGCAGCCCTCGAGCTGGTGGCCACCCTCCGCCAGATAGCGAGCGAGCTGTCCGCTAGCCTGGTGGTCGAAGCCTGCCCGCCCACCCTCAAGGAGAGGATCGACGTCTGGGGCGGGCCTGGCCCCGACTTCCCCCTTATGCGGCGGATCAAGGAGCAGCTCGACCCTCAGGCCATCCTCAGCCCCGGCCGCTTCCTGGGGAAGCTATGAGCGACGCAAGCCAGCGGCAAGCGACCCTGCCCCGATCGCAATCGGGGTTCGGCGGCCCCGATGCCCCCGCCCTCGGCGACCTGTTGCGCTGCGTCCACTGCGGCCTCTGCCTTGCCCACTGCCCCACCTACATCGAGCTAGGCCTGGAGACCGAGTCGCCCCGGGGCAGGCTCCACCTCATGCGGGCCGTCAGCCAGGGTCGCATCCCCATCACCGAAAACGTCGTCCGCCACCTGGACCTCTGCCTGCAATGCCGCAACTGCGAGGCCGTCTGCCCCTCCGGCGTTCGCTACGGCCAGATCATGGAGGGGGCTAGGGCGGAGATCCTCCGCGACGGCCACAGAGCGCCCGCATCCTGGCGGGCCGGCCGCCGCATCCTGCGGCGCTTCTTCTCCCACCCCCAGCGTCTGCGCCCCCTGCTGGCCGCCCTCCGGCTCTACCAGCGGTCGGGCTTCCAGGGCCTGCTGCGCCGGTCCGGTTTTCTGCGCCTTCTCCCCGCCCCCTGGCAGAGTCTGGAGCAACTGGTGCCCCGCGTCTCAGTTCGCCCCTTCACCGCTCAGGGTATTGTGGGCAGCCCCCAGAATGGGCCGCCCAGCTTCAGGGTAGCCCTCCTCTCCGGCTGCATGATGCCCTACTTCTACGCCCACGTGCACGAGGCCACCGTTCGCCTGCTGGTCCGCCAGGGCTGCCAGGTGCTGGTGCCATCGGCCCAGGTCTGCTGCGGCGCCCTCCACCTGCACAGCGGCGACCGCGACGAGGCCAGGCGCCTCGCCCGCCGCAACATCGACGCCTTCCTGGCCGAAGACCCAGACGCCGTCATCGTCAACGTGGCCGGCTGCGGCGCCGCCCTCAAAGAGTACGGCGAACTGCTCAAGGATGACCCTCTCTATGCCGACCAGGCCCGCCGCTTCAGCGCCCTGGTCAAGGACGTGACCGAATTCCTGGCAGACCTGCCCCTGGCCGATGGTCTGGCCCCCCTTCACCAGGTGGTCACCTATCAGGACCCCTGCCACCTGGCCCACGCCCAGGGCATCAAGGCCCAGCCCAGGGCCCTCCTCCAGGCCATCCCCGGCCTGGAGCTGCGGGAGATGGCCCAGCCCGACCAGTGTTGTGGCAGCGCCGGCGTCTACAACCTCGTCCACCCCCAGATGGCCCAGCGCCTCCTACGCCGCAAGATGAAGGATGTGGCCAGCACCGGCGCCCAGGTCATCGCCACCGCCAATCCCGGCTGCCAGCTCCAACTGGAGGCCGGCCTCAGGCGCTACGGCCTGCCCGGCAGGGTCGTCCACGTGGTGGAGCTGCTGGACGAGGCTTACCGAAAGGGCGACCAAGCAGTATAATTCACCTGTCGGTGAGCAAATCCGTACGCATTCTGCCCAGCCTACCCCGAACGCTGCTCCGGCTCCTGCCCTACTGGCTGAGAAGGAGGAAGGTCATGCCCAAGAGCACCACCATCGGCGATGTCCAGTTCGAGCGCTTCATCCAGAGCAGCTTCCGCATCAAGAGCGGCGAGACCGTCGTCTACGTCGACCCTCACCGCATCTCCCAGGGTGAGAAGGCCGACCTCATCCTGATCACGCACGAACACTTCGACCACCTGGACGCCGAGTCCATCAAGGCCCTGGAGAAAGACGATACCGTCATCGTCGTCAACGCCGCCTGCGCCGCCAACCTCCAGGGCAAGGTCAAGGGGAAAGTGGTGAGCATCGAGGAGGGGCAGACGGCCAGCCAGAAGGGCGTAGACATTCGAGCCGTGCCCGGCTACAACAACATCCACCCTCGCGGCTTCAACGTCGGCTTTGTCTTCAACCTGGGCGGCCAGGCCATCTATCACGCCGGCGACACCGGCCGCGTGCCCGAGATGGCCAGCCTCGGCAGCATCGACGTGGCCTTACTGCCCATCGGCGGCACCTACACCATGGACGAACGCGAGGCCGCCGAGGCGGTCAAGGCGATCAAACCCAAGGTGGCCATCCCTATGCACTACGGCTACGCCACGGGCGGCGACCCCCAGAAGTTCGCCTCCCAGGTGGGGGCCGCAGCCCAGGTCGTCGTCCTGGACTAGCCCCAGCATAGGAACAAGGACTGCCGCCCCCGTTCCCTCTTCCCTCTTCCCTCTCGCCCGTTTTCACCGATTGTTAACCCTTCCGACACCCCTGTTCCCTAGCTACGCTGTAACGTTCCCTTCATACTAGAGGATGGATGAGTATACCCAACTCGCGGCCATGATTCAGGATTATGGAAACTGAGTTATGAAAAGTTCGATAAGCCTCGGATCCCCCGTAACAGATACCCCCATTCTGGCGTCTGGATATGTGGCGACGCAAGTATTGGCGAGGATAGGCTCTCGGACTAGCGAATCTGCCGCAGTTCGTACTCCCTTAGGGGTTCCGGGAGCAGCGGCTGGGAGGACCACTGCTGGCAACGACTGGTGGCCATTCACCGCCAGGGGACGGAAGGTATGAGCCTCCCTCTCACCGGCAGATCATCGGCGATAGCCGCTCCCGCAGAGAAGGAGCGGCCCCGACAGGTCGGGGCCCCCTCCCTGACAGACTTCTCTGCCCAATATCGCGAGTTCTACCCAAAGGTCTTCGCCTACGTCTACGGCCGAGTCCAGGACAAAGAGGTAGCTCTTGACATCGTCTCCGAAGTGTTCGAGCGGGCCTTCTCGAAGGGCTCCTCCCTGCGTTCCGGCGACGCCTTCGGGGCCTGGCTCTTCACCATCGCTCGCAACGCCCTGGCCAGCCACTGGCGCAAGGAGAAGCCAGCGGCCAAGGCCCTGCACAGCGTCGCCTGGGAGTGGGAGCTCACCCAGCACCATCGCGATCCTGAACAGACGCTGCTGGAACGTGAGCAGATGGCGATCCTTCTCTATCATGTGCATCAGCTCTCCCTGCGGGAGCAGGAGACCCTGTCATTGAAATTCGATGCCGAACTAACCAATCGCCAGATCTCCCAGGTCATGGGCACCAGCGAGGTCAACGTGCGGGTCACCATCTATCGGGTGCTCCAGAAGCTCCGACAGCGAATGAAGGGCGTGCCGGAATGAACGAAAAGGAGCGAGCCAAGAGACTCTGCGACGCCATAGATGCCATGCTTCAGGGCGGCCAGCCCGAGCTGGACCTGGACGACCCGGAGTTCATCGAGCTCCTGCGGATCGCCCGCCTGCGCCACAGCGCTGGCGAAGCCCTGGCTGACGTCGGACTCGCCTACCAGGAGCTGCTGCGGCGCATCCTCCAGTCCCGCCTGATGGCCCGCCAGATGGAACAGAACAGCAAGGCCGATGACCTGCCTCCCGAAGTGGAGGACTTGATGAGCACAGAGGATCCGCGCGAGTTCCTCGAGCCGCTAGACCCCGACCACGGCAAACTACTCAACTTCCTGGACTTCCTGCCCGGGGCGCCCCAAAGTGTGCCCTCCACCTCCCAGCCCCAGCCGCGAACTCGCACGGTGGTCCTCCCGCGCCCGCGCCGCAGCGACCGCGATGACCAGAAGGCGGAGGCCCTCACCGCTGGTCTCGACTGCCTCATCTCCAGCCGAAAGCGTGACGTGCCGGTGGACGACCCTGACCTGGCCGAGCTCATAGAAGTGGCCCAGCTACGTCAGTTCGTCGGCGAGAGCCTGGCCGCCGTCGGCGCCCCCTACAAGCGACGTCTCTGGACCGTCCTGCGCCTGCGTCTGGCCGCCTCCATCCGCCGCCAGTCCTACGCCGCCGACCGGCCCTCCATTGTCGTCGCCATTGGTCAGTGGTCGTGGCAGCGGGCGGCAGCCGTGGCCGCCGGCATCGCCCTGTTGGCCGCTGTCCTGGGGCCCCTGCCCGCTACCGGCTTCGCCGACCACCCGGCGACCCGCGTCTTCGACTTCGTGACTCAGCGAGTGGGCATCGAGGAGGTAAGCGGACCGCCGCCCGCCCAGGTGCCGAGCGTGTCACCCGAGGAGGTCATGCCCATCGACGATGCCCAGCTTCGCCTCGGCATACCCTTGCGGGAGCCGTCCTACCTACCCCAAGGCTTGCAACTGGCGCGCTCGAGCTATTATCCCCAGGGCATTCCCTCCCCTGAACAGGGTATGTTCGTCCTCAGTTATACCCCCGGGGGCGTCGTTCCTTCGACCATCGCTGGCCAGGGGAAACCAGAGCTGATCATCTACCAGGAGAAAGCATCCCTCAACGCCTGGGGCGTGCAAAGCGACGAGGCGGAGGATGTCCTGATACGAGGTTCAGTACCCGCCACCTATGCGCGGGCCCTCTGGGTGCCTGGGGAGCAAGGGACCCTCGAAGGAGTAGACGCCAACGCCGAAAGCCTGTTCTTCGACGACAGTGACGTTCGTATCGTCATCACGTACAAGAACGGCGGAGGGGTGAGAGAAGAGCTGCTGCGCATCGCCGAGTCGATGCTCGCGCAGTAGGAGAATCCAGGCGATTTCGGGGCCGACAGCCTCTCGGCCCCGCCAGTCTCAATGGCTGCGGTCGATACATCGCAGCCTTTCTTTTTGGGGGCCGCTCACCCTTCGACATCCGCCCGAGGCGGATCCGCCTATGGCGGAAGCTCAGGATGAGCGGGATGCGGTACGCCATGAGCGGCCGGGGCGATATGCCCCTCCATCTCTCACCTAGAACGAAGGGGGCGGCCAGCATGCTGGCCGCCCCCTTCTCCTTTGCTTCTCGCTCTCGCCTTGCGGGCCTAGTCTATGTCCTCCCGCAGCCTTCGCTCTCTCATCATCTCGTACAGCAGATTCTCCACCACCATCAGCAGCAGAAGCACCGCCCGCTGCTGCCGCCGCGGCATGCGGGCCAGGAACTCCAGCAGGTCAGTATCTACCTTCTCGACCAGCGCGAGGCGATTCTCTGCGGTTTCGGCCATCCTTCTTACTCCCGCTAGCCCGACAGCCTGGAAGGCTGAGTGATCCGTCTCTCTCCCCTCCCTACGTCCTCTACCAGATGCTCCATGCCCTCCAACAGCAGGAGCAACCGCCGCTGGCGGTCGCGCGGCAGGCGCGACAGGAATCGCATGAGGTCGGGGTCTACATTGGCCTCGTAGCCCTCGTAGACCTCCCTCAGGGTCCGCACCGTGGGGTAGCCGGCAGCCTCGAACAGGTCGTCGGGGTCCACGTGCATCGCCCCAGCGAGCCTCAGCAGAACAGCGGCGCTGGGGTTCCTCACGTCGCCGTTCTCCAACTGCGATAGGTAGCCCTGGCTGACAGCGGCCTGGCCGGCCAACTGCCCCTGGGTGAAACCTATCTCCTCCCGCAGCTCCCGAATCCTCTTGCCTAGTTCCATTTTCTCACCGCCTCCTTGAGCGCGTCCGCCGTTAGACAGGCGTGCTGCAAATTGTGAACCTTTTTCGCAAATTTGTCAATACACCTCTTGACAATAAGGCTGGTATTGGTATACTTATACTCTACTTTAGAAATGGCTTTCATGAATAAAATAGATCATATGTTCCAGAATGCTCCTGAAAGGGGGTGGTCGACAGAGTGAAGGAGATAGCAGATAAGCTCTCCCGCGCCATCGACGACCTTCTCCTCAGCCATCCCCGTAAGACCCTGGTGGTAGAACCCGAGGTGCAGGAGTTGCTCCAGGTAGCCCGGCTGCGGCGCAAGGCCGGGCGGATGTTCGCCGCTGCCTCCCGCAGAGAGGGGACGTGGCGGGACCTGGGCGCAACTCTGGAGGTCCGATAGCCCCGGCTCGTTCGCCCCGGCCAAAGGAGGTAATCTACCATGAAGAGATGGCGAATCCGGCTCCTGCTCTTGCTGGCGCCCATCGCCCTTCTCCTGATCGCCGGCGGAGCGCTGCTCCTCCAGCCTTCTGGCCAGGCCCAGGCGGCTGTCGGCACCGGCGACTCCATATCTTGCAGCGCCGCCAGCGCTCCCGTCGATGGGCTGGTAGTCGCGCCCGACTCCGCAGGGACGTCTCTTGGCTCCACCACTGATAGCCCAGCCCTCTCAGCCACCTGCTACTTCGTCGGCATTACCATATTCCCCAACGGCTGCGGAAGCCAGGACCTCTACGTCCTGAGATATCTCTGCTATACCCAGCAAAAGGGCTGGTACTACGTAAGCTACGCGTATTGCGTCTAGCCTCGGCATCGGAGCACCAACGTAGGACGGCGGCGGGAACATCAGCCGCCGTCCTACCCTTCTCCTCCCTCTTCCACCACCAGCCGGTCGCCCACGGCCGTGCCCGAGCGAGCAGTGCTGCCTGCCGCCGTCTCCAGGGTGTCCCGCGCCCCCCGCCCGCCCAGGGCCAGCCGGAAGGGCTTGAGCCCGGCCACGACCTTCACCACCCTGGCCTCGCCATCCACAAAGATCACGTCGATGGGGAAACGCATGAAGAAAGTCTGCACCGAGGAGCAGGGCGACAGCAACAGGCCTTCTCCTTCCTCCAGACCTCCCCGTCCCATGAGACCCACCAGCCTGGCCCAATAGCTTTCGGCCTTTCGCGCCCGCCTGACTACCGTCGTCCCCTTGCTGACGTTGACGATCCTGATCACGCTGAGGACACGATATCACCCAGCCGGCAAGGCGTCCATCCGCTGTCCCAGGCTTTGTAGCAGCAGCAGGACGTAGCGTTGCTGATCCGGCGACAGACTGGCCAGGAATTTTAGCAGGTCGGGGTCAACCTCCGCCTTGTAATTGCTGTCGTTCTTGCCGAGAGCCCTGACGGCCGTAAAACCAGCCGCATCGAGCAGCTCGCGCGGATCGACGTACAGGGCACTCGCCAGGCGCAGCAGAACGGCGGCGCTAGGATTCTTGACCTCTTCCCGCTCCAGTTGGCAGAGGTAGCCCTGGCTCACCTCGGCCAAAGCGGCCAGTTGCGCCTGACTCACGCCCATCTGCTCCCGCAGCTCGCGGATTCGCCCGCCCAGTGTCGTCATCTCCATGAATCCTCCAGACCCCCTATTTCATGAACTGCTCCCCCATGCGGATGGCAGCCGGGCCCAAGATGACCAACATAAAAGCAGGAAAGATGCAGAACACCAGCGGAAACATCATCTTGATCGGGGCTTCGTGAGCCATTTGCTCCGCCCGCTGTCGGCGGCGCGTCCGCATCCGGTCCGCCTGAACCTTGAGCACCTGGGCGATGCTCACACCCAGTTGCTCGGCCTGGATCACGGCGTTCACAAAGGTGATCAGATCATCCACCCCGGTACGCTCGCCCAGGTCAGTCAGAGCCTCCCGCCGCAACCGGCCCATGGCCACCTCTCGCAGCATCTGCCCCAGCTCCTTGGCCAGAGGGCCCCTCATCTGCTCGGTCACCTTGGCCAGGGCAGCGTCCAGGCCCAGGCCAGCCTCCACGCAGGTCGTCACCAGATCCAGAGCATCAGGCAGGCTCTTGACCATCCGATGCTGCCTGGAGCGCACCGCCGACCTCAGCCAGAACAGCGGCAGGCTGAACCCGATGATGGCCATCACCAGCAACCCCAGGAATCCCTGAACCCCAAAGGAGCCGCCTAGCGCCACCAGGACGACGATAACCAGCCCCACAAACACACCAGCGCACGTAGCCCAAAAGCTAACAAAAGTGGCCGCCGTCATCGAACTGCCAGCCATGATCAGCGATTTCTGGACACCAGCCAGGAAGGTGGCTGGCAGGAAATTGCTCAGGGTCTTGCCAAAGCCGTAGATCGTAGGGCGCAGCACCCTGTCGCCGAAGGGCATAGCCAGGTTAGTCAGGTCGTCGGCGACAACCCGCTCTCGTAACTTGTCGATGCGCGTCTCTGCCACGCTGACCCGTCGCCCCATCAAGCTCACCACCAGAAGTGAGACAGCGGCGAAAACAATAACGGCGATAATCAGCGCAAGCATGCCTTAAACCTCGAACGACACCAGGGCCCGGAGCAGCACAATGCCCACTACCTCTGCCCCAGCCGCACCTAGAAGCAACACTTTGCCCACAGTCGCGGTGAACAGGGGCGTCATGTAGTCCGGGTTCATGGCAAAGAACACCAAGCCCATGAAGATCGGCAGAGCCGCAATGACCATGCCCGTCAGGCGCTGCTGGGAGGTCAGCGTCTTCACCTCGCCGCGGATGCGCTCCCTCTCGCTCATCGTATGGCTCACACCGTCCAGGACCTGGGCCAGATTGCCCCCCACTGTCCTCTGGATATTGATGGCCGTGATCACCAGCTCCATATCGGCGGTGTTGATCCGCGCGGCCAGGCCATCGAAGGCTGGCTCAGCCCCAGCGCCCAGGTTGGCCTCCTGCAGCATCCGCTTCAGCTCGCTGGCCAGCGGCGGCGATAGCTGGCGAGCCGCAAACTCGAAGCTCTGGAGCAGCCCATACCCCGATTTTAGGGAATTAGATACCAGATTCAGCATCTCCACCAACTGTTGGTTGATCTTGGCCTGGCGCGAACGGCGGCGGAAGCCCACGTACCAGCGGGGCAGGAGATAGCCGACCAGCAGCATCGGCAAGGCGATGAAAAGGTTGTGCGCCAGGATGAACACCACCAGAAACAAAATAGCGGCCAGGGCCAGCCTGATCGTCACGTATTCGCCCACTCGTAGAGGGATGCCCGCCCGCTCCAGCTCCAGCGTCGTGCTCGTCACCTGACGGCTGCCGGCCAACAGCCCGGCCAAGGGGCCCAGCTTGCTGTGGTCTGCAGCTTTCAGCAACGAGTTAGCTCTCACCGGCGAGTCAGCTCTGCCAGCCGCCGGCGCTCCCCCCTGACCGAGGTACTCCAGGCGACGGGCCAGCCTCCGCTGCCCAGCCCCTCCGTACTGAGCGACGCCGATCACGAGCACGGTGACGGCGACCATCACGATCAGAGCGATTAGAAGCGCCAGAGGCTCCATCTCCTACCACCCCGCCGCGCCTTGGAACAAGAGCTCGGGCAGAACAATGCCGGCCAGGGCGAAGCGATCGGCGAAGGTGGGCCGAATGCCGGTAGAGCGCAGTTGCCCCACCACCCGGCCATGCTCATCGACTCCCTCTTGTTCGAATCGAAAGATGTCCTGAAGGGTCAGCACCTGGCCCTCCATCCCGCTGATCTCGGTGACGTGAGTTATGCGGCGACTGCCGTCGCGGAAACGGGCGATCTGGACAACCAGGTGCAGCGCCGAGCAGACCTGCTCGCGGATAGCCCGCTCCGGCAGGTCCAGGTTGGCCATCAGCACCATGTTCTCCAGCCTGGCCAGACCGTCGCGAGGTGAGTTAGCGTGGATGGTGCCCAGCGAGCCATCGTGGCCGGTATTCATAGCATTGAGCATGTCGAAGGCCTCGCCGCCGCGCACCTCACCGATGATGATCCGGTCAGGCCGCATCCGCAGGCTATTGCGCAGTAGCTCCCGCTGGGTCACCTCACCCCGCCCATCCACGTTGGGGGGACGAGCCTCCAGGCTGATGACGTGCGGCTGCTGCATCTTCAACTCAAGCGGGTCCTCAATTGTGATGATGCGCTCGGAATCGGGGATAAAGCCGGAGAGAGCATTGAGAAGGGTGGTCTTGCCGGTGCCGGTGCCACCCGACAGGAGGAAATTCAGACGAAGTTCCACACACGCCCCCAGAAATTGGGCCACCTCAGGGCTGACACTGCCCACCGTCACCAGGTCCTCCATGGTCATCTTGTCCACACGGAACTTGCGGATGGTCAGGACGGGGCTCTTGGGAGCCAGGGGCGGGATGATCACGTTCACTCGCGAGCCATCCAGCAGACGACCATCCACCATGGGGGAGCTCTCGTCAACCCGCCGCCCCAGGGGGGCGATGATCCGCTCTATGATCTGCATCACGTGCTTGCTATCGCGAAAACGAACATCAGTCTGATAGAGAATGCCGTCGCGCTCAAAGTAGACCTCGTCGGGGGCGTTCACCATCACCTCGGAGATAGAATCATCATGGAGCAAGGGCTCGATCGGCCCCAGCCCCACCACCTCATCCACCACCCGGGTAGCCACGGCATCCCGCACCAGCGCGTTCAGGCTCTCCCTCGCCAGCAGAGCCTTCACCGCCTCCTCCACCGCCTGCCGCCGCTTGTCAGGGAGCATAGCCTCCAGCTTCTCGGTCTCCAGCTCATCGATCAGCTTCTGGTGGAAGCGGTAGACCAACTGCTCCAGCTCCTCCCCCAGGCGGGTCGACCGGTGGGGCTGTGCCGGCGCCGCTGAAGGCGCCTCGTCCGACGGGTGGTTGCCGTCGTCGTCTCCGCGAGCTCGGCTACGTTGCCAGCGCCACTGACTCATGCCTCTCCCTTCCTGTCTGCTCTATCTCTCCGCAGCCTCTCTTACGGGTGACTCCACCACCCGCTCCGGCGACTCCTTCCCGCCGTCGCTCGGAGCTTCCGCCTGCCCCGCTCCCATCACCGCGATCCGATCGCCCAGGCGCTCCAGCATCCCCTTGGGCCGCAGGCGAATACCGCTGACTGCGCAGGCTAACTCGATGAAACTCTCGGAGGCCTTGGACTTCGGCTTGGCAACCACTATGGGCGTGCCCAACTGGGTGGCCTGGGAGATGTTGCGGTCGTAGGGGATCGACCAGAAGATCTCCTTGCCGAGAATCCGCCGAACGTCGATGCGGCTATCCCCGTGAGCATCAGTGGTATGGTTAATGACTATCTTGACCTTCTCCGCCGGGAACGACCAAGACCGAAGCATCTCCAGGGCCAGGATCGTATCCTTCAGGCTGGCCAGATCGAGCGTCGCTATTAGCAGAAGGATCGTGGACATCTCCAGGGCACGGGACACGATGTCGTTGAAGGCGCCGGGGGTGTCCAGGATGACGTAGTCGTGGGTCGCCGCCAGTACGGTCACCATCTTCTCGATGTGACCAGGGTGGACGCTGTGCCATTCGGACGGCCTGATCGGTGCCGGCAGGATGACCACGCCGCTGTTGTGGGTATACAGGCACGACTGCACAGCCTCGCGGTCGATCTCCTCATCGGGCAGCGCCAGGTCAGCAATGCTACGGTCCGTGGGAATGTCCATCAGGATCGCCACGTCGCCAAAACGGGTGTCCAGGTCCACCAAGGCAACTGATTGGTTCGTCTTCTGCACCAGGGCGGCCGCCACATTGGTAGCGATGGTCGTCTTGCCGATTCCCCCCTTGGCCCCGAAGATGGTGAGCACGGTCCCGTAGGCCTGAGGCTCCACCTCCCCCGTCAGCCGCTGCTGCCGTCTCTCCTCCTGAGCGAGGACATCGTGGATGGAGCGGCTCAGATCCTCATCCTTGAGGGGAGCTATCAGGTAGTCCTTCACCCCTATCTGCATCGCCCGCCGGATAACGCCCGGGTCGCTGATGGACGAGTAGGTGACGATGGGCGTCTGAGGGAGAACGTCGGCCACCGCCTCGATGGTCTGCAAGGAGCGAGCGACCGGCTCCTCCAGAGCGATCACCACCGCCTCCGGCTCCGTCTCGCGGGCCAGGGTGATCGCCTCCATACCGTAGCCGCCAGCCCCCATCACAGCAAAGCCCGACAGGGCCAGCATCCGCTGGGTCTCCGCCCGGGTGCTCGGGTCCTGGTCGATTATGATGACCTTGGGGTTTCTAGCCACCTGGCCTCCTCAGTTGTCAACGCCTAAGCCGTTACCGGCCCCTCCCGATCAGGGTGCAACTGGCGATTGACTACTTTCTCCCTGGTTTCCCGACAGATCCGTTAGGCCCATCCCAAATAGCTGGCTGCACGCCGGCGGCGATCCCGTCTCTGACCAGGTGGAGCGC
>CAYGYF010000039.1:0-12180 GCA_964354065.1 uncultured Dehalococcoidia bacterium
TTGGCCTTGCTCCACGTGGGGTTTGCCCAGCCGACCGGTCACCCGGCCGCTGGTGCGCTCTTGCCGCACCATTTCACCCTTGCCCCGATAGAATCGGGGCGGTATGTTTCTGTGGCACTTTCCATCGGGTCGCCCCGCCTGGGAGTTACCCAGCACGCTGCCCGGTGGAGCTCGGACTTTCCTCCCCGATGAAATCGGGGCGGTCACCCGGCCTACTGAGCCAACCCTATTATAGCAGGGGAAGCACAGGGGAAGGCGCTACTTGAGCGGCCTAGGAGACCCAGGATGGAGAAGTAGGGATGACGTATATCGTAGTGCCTTGTGCTGTCGCATCGGCCAAGTCATTCTTGACCAAATCCAGCACGTCGAATTCATCGCCGTCAGCGTCCGGCAAAATCACCGAAAGGGCAAGGGCGTCGCGCTCCTCCACCGGCGCCAACTCGAACTGGGCGTCCGGGAACCGTCTGTGGATCTTGCGCTTCATGACCTCGATCCACTTTCTGGCACCAGGTGTCAAGCATACTTCGCTCGTCATTGCCATCACCTAGCTATGATTCTACCACGAACCGCGTCCACAAAGGACCCTGCTACCCTCAACGCCCTCCCAGCACCCCGACGACTAACATTAGCTGCATGATAATCGGCCTTAATGCGCAAAGATTGCAACTGGCTCAACACTCCCCTTAGCTCAGCCGGATAGAGATGTCGCCGCCGCACGAGTTCATTGTCGAAGATTGCCACTGTGCCTCGGTGATCTGGTCGCTCTCCACCGTATCCCTCCCTCGAAGCGGCCGCATGAGCAGCCTGAAGACAGGCATAGTAGGCCCGGCTCACTCCCGCATTGTACAAGTCGGCTTCAACAGCCAACCGAGCTGCTTCCAGGTTCTCCATCGCCTTTGTCAAGTACGATTCGTGCTGCATTTGACAGCGATCTGGCCTATGGCCGTTACCCAGACCTGTCCTGAGCGGAGTCGAAGGGCCTGTCCAGGGCCTGGTTGGCCAGTCTGTCGGCGAGGGCGTTCTCCTGGCGGGGAATGGATACGGCCCTGAACGAGGCGAACCGCCAGCGCAGCCCTTGCATGCGCGCGAACAGCGGCTTGAGGGCGGGGTTGCGCACGCGATATCGAGCGTCTAGCTGGCGCACCACCAGCTCCGAGTCCATCCGCAGCTCGACCTGGCGGGCACCCAAGGCCAGGGCCGCCTCGAGAGAGGCGATAGCGGCCCGGTATTCGGCCATGTTGTTGGTGGCTTGGCCGATGGCTTCCGAGATGCGGTGGCGCTCCCTATTCTTATCGTCAAAAATGACGGCGCCGATGGCCGCCGGTCCCGGATTGCCCCGCGAGGCGCCATCGGCGTAGACGAGCCAGTACCCCTCGCCGGTGGCCATGGGCCTCAGGGACGGAGCAGGGCGCGGATGCCGTCGTCCCGCACCACGATCCGCTCCAGCACCTCCCGGAACAGGGCCTGGCGTTGCAGCGGAGACAGGCGAGCCCATTCGTCGCGGAGGCGAGCCAGCGAGCGCTCCTTCTGGCGCTGGCGGTCGGCCGCTGTGGCCTGGCGGCGGGCGTCGCGTTCGGCTTCGGCCAGGCTGTCCTCGAGCGATAACCCCTCTGCCCCGATGTCCAGGCTGAGAGATTGCAGCCGCTCGGGGTTGAGGCGATCGCGGGCAGCAGCATTAAGATGATCTTCCAGGTGCTTGTCGAGGCGGCGCAGCCGAGCGCGCAGGCGGCGACACCGGGCCTCAGCCTCTTTCAGGACGGCTGCATCGTCGCCCGCCTTGGGTATCGCCGGCAGGGCGAACGGCCCCTCCCCCGATAGAGCCTGGCGAACTTCCTCCTCCAAGTTGTCGGCCCGGCGGGTGTGATAGTCGCACAGACTGCGGTTGGTACGCGACTCACACTGGTAGTAGCGGTACTCCGCCGACTTCTCGGAGCCGTCGCGGCGTCGCCAGCGCTGGCGGCGGCTCACCCCGATCATCTTATTGCCACAGTATCCACAGTAGACCAGGCCCGATAGGAGGAACAAAGAGGTGTGGCGCTGGGCCCTCTGTTGGCGGCGCGAGCTCAGGCGCTCCTGCACCCGCCGGAAGTCATCGGTGGAGATGAGGGCCGGATGGCTAGCGGGCACGCGCACGCCGAACCGAGTGTAGGTGCCCAGATAGGTGCGATTGCGGAGGATGTCGCGGACGGTAACCATGCTCCAGAGGCCGCCCCGGCGAGTGCGCACCCCCTCCTCGTTCAACCGCCGCGCCACGAGGCGGATGCCCAGGCCATCCCGCAGGTAGAGACGGAAGATGTAGCGGACCACGGAGGCTTCCTTGGCCACGATCTCCAGACGACGGCGCGGCCCCACCCGGTAGCCCAGTGGCGGCCGACCCAGGACCTCGCCCTTAACGGCCTTGCGCCTCATGGCCGCCTGCACCTTGTGGCCCAGCCGCTCGCCTACCTTCTCGGTCCAGAGAGCCAGCAGGGTGGCGCCAGGGTCGGCGCTGCTGTCGAGCGGCATGACCTTCACACCCAGGCTGGCTAACTGGAAGTAGCGCTTGGCTGCCTCCCGCAGATCGGCGCCCAGGCTGGGTAGGGAAGGAACGACAACCAAGGTGAAGCCACGGTCGGGGCGCTCCCTGAGGAAGTCGATGAGCTGGCGATAGCCGGGCCGCTCCCCTCCGTCGGCGCCAATGACCTCAAGGAAGGCGGCTGCCGCCTCGTAGCCATTCTGCCGGCAGAACTCGAGGAAGGCGCGGCTCTGCTCGGCGAGCGATTGGCCGCCCGCGCCGCTCATCTCTCGGAAATAGCCTACCGCTCTCACAGGTCAGCTCAAATAGAGGATACGCTCGCAGCTAACGCACTGCACCACGTCCAAGCCGGAGCGGGCCTTTTGCAGTATGCTCATGGGCAGGCTGATGCGGCAGCCCTGGCACATGCCCTGCTCCACCTTGGCCACCGCCCTGCCCTGTCGCCTCTCGCGTAAGGCGTCGTAGAGGGGGAGCACCCTGGCATCTATGCGACCCGTCTGGTGCCCTCGCCTCTCCTCCAACTCGACCAGCTCGCCCTCCAGCCTTCTCTGCTGACCGAGAAGGGCCTGCTGCTGTTGCTGCCAGCCCCTCTCCACCTCAGCCAGGGACGCTTCTGCCTCTCTCACAGCCGCTTCGCCGTCTTCCACCTGGACCATCAGGTTAAGGAGCTCGTCCTCGCGCCGCCGCAACTGGCCTTTGAGGATCTCCGCCTCTTCTTGAAGGCTGGACAGCTCCTTAGGGTTGCGTACGGAGCCGCCGTACAGCTTGTTCTCCACGGGCGAGAGGCGGGAACGGATGTCATCCACCTGCCACTCCAGGTCTCGCTGCTGAGCGTGGAGCCCCTTGAGGGCCTCCTGGCGCTCGGCAAGCACCTGGCGGCCGGCGATGAGCTCCTCGGTCTCGCCCAGTTGCTCCCCTATCGCCACCAGGCTGACTCTGGTCGCGTCGATGGCCGAATCGATCTCCTGAAGAGCATATAGCTCGGCCGTTATCGTCATTGCCAATGGGGCCATGAGGGCCCGCCTCGGGAGGGGGATGGACAATACTTGCGGCAGGATTATAGACTTAGAAGAGGGCCCCTGACAAGGCAGCCGCCAATTTGGTACCCCAGTTGTGGAAAAGATTCCATGCAATTTGTCGTCGGCCAGCAGTTGCGCGAGCCGGTGGGCAGCGTCACCCGCTACGACGTTCGGGAGGCTAAGCCATTCCCGGGCGAGGATGAGTCTGTGAGCGACGTGGCAGGGACGGTGGAGATGATGCGGACGGACAAGGGGATCCTGGTCTCCGCCAGCCTGGGCTGCCGCATCGCCGGCAGGTGCAGCCGCTGTCTGACCGAAATATCGTATCGCCTCCCCCTCACCTTTCAGGAGGAGTACCTGCCCACGGTGGACCCTTTGAGCGCGGAGGCGCTGCCCTTACCTGACGAGCCCGACACCTTCCTCATCGACGGCCACCAGGTCCTCGATCTGAGGGAGGCGGTGCGCCAGTATCGGATGTTGGCCGAGCCCATGCAGCCCCTGTGCCAGGCGGACTGCCTTGGCCTTTGCCCCCGCTGCGGTTATGATCTCAACCAGGGCGCCTGTGAGTGCCCTGGCCAGGACAGCGATGACCGCTGGGCGGCTCTGGCTGAGCTGGCCGAGAAGCTGGAACAAGAATAGGAGTGCCCAAGTGCCACCGCTACCCAAGAAGAAGTACCCGAAAGCGCGACAGCGACAGCGCCGCAGCCACATCATCCTGAACCTGCCCCATCTGGTGCCCTGCCCTCAGTGTCGCACCCTGCGCCTGCCTCATCGGGCCTGCCCCGTCTGCGGCACCTACCGCGGGCGGACAGTGGTAGAGATCGAGGAGCAACGCCGCCGCCCCTCCTAGGCCTTCCGAGACCCCTTCGCCTTCTGCTATACTTCGACTGGCCCCAACCGCTATCGGGGTCGGTTCGAGGTGGTGACGGTGGTGTCTTCTCATTCCTCTTCCCAGCGCAGGGCTGGCGCGGCTGGCCAGCAGGCCTGGGTCTTCCCCGGTCAGGGCTCGCAACAGGTGGGGATGGGATGTGACCTGTACGAGAGCTTCCCGGCCGCCCGCCGCCTGTTCCAGGAGGCCGACGAAGTGCTCAACCTGCCCCTCAGTCGTCTCTGCTTCGAGGGGCCGGAGGAGACGCTGCGCCAGACTACCAATGCTCAGCCGGCGATCATGACCGTCAGCCTGGCCTGCCTGGAGGCGGCTCAGGAAGCTGGCCTCCTGCGGGAGCGACCGGTGGCCTTCATGGCCGGCCACAGCCTGGGCGAATACACTGCCCTGGTGGCGGCGGGCGTCCTGAGCTTGGCCGACGGTTTGCGGCTGGTGCGGGAGCGGGGCCGCCTGATGCAAGAGGCGGGAGACAGGATACCAGGAGCGATGGCAGCCATCATGGGCTTGGCCGAAGACAAGGTGACCAAGGTTTGCCATCAAACCGGCGCCGAGGTGTGCAACCTCAACTCGCCCGGTCAAGTGGTCATCGGCGGCCTCACCGAGGCGGTAGCGCGGGCTATGGATCTAGCTAGGGCTCACGGCGCGCGCCAGGTGGTGCGCCTCAACGTCAGCGGCGCCTTCCACTCGGCTCTGATGCGGCCGGCCGCCGATGGCCTGGCCCAGCCCATAGCCCAGACGCCTTTCAGCGATGCCCGGGTGCCCATCGTGGCCAA
This sequence comes from uncultured Dehalococcoidia bacterium, assembly GCA_964354065.1. Taxonomy (GTDB): domain Bacteria; phylum Chloroflexota; class Dehalococcoidia; order SM23-28-2; family SM23-28-2; genus JAUYDU01. The sequence goes on from CAYGYF010000039.1 coordinate 5,194, forward strand.
CAGCAGCGCCCAGCCGATCGCCAGGGCCGAGGCCATCAAGGAGGAGCTGACAAGACAGCTTTGCCGGCCCGTCCTGTGGCAGCGCTCGGTGGAGTACATGATCGAAAACGGGGTCACCGCCTTCGTGGAGATCGGGCCGGGGCGTGTTCTCACCTCCCTCATCCGGCGCATCGATGGCAGCGTAGGCACCCAGAACATCGGCGACGCCCCCTCTATTCGCCAAGAGGCTCGATCCAGTGGCCGATCTCACAGGTAGGGTAGCCCTGGTGACCGGCGCCTCCCGCGGCATCGGCCGGGCGGTGGCCCTCAATCTGGCCGAGTGCGGGGCCAAGGTGGTGGTAAACTACAACCGCAGCGCGGCCGCAGCCGAAGAGGTGGCCGAGCACATCCGCAGCCAGGTAGGCGAATGCCCGGTGGTGCAAGGGGATGTCGGCGTGGCCGCCGAGGTGGAGCGCGTTGTCGGCGCCGCTCAGCAAGAGTTCGGCAGGATCGATATACTGGTGAACAACGCCGGCGTCAATCGCGATATGCTGGTCGTGCGCATGTCGGAGAAGGAATGGGCCGTGGACGGCGGGCTGGGTATGTAGCGATGGCAGGCAAAAGGCGGAAGGCACGCATCGTCGCCCTCAAGGCCCTATACGAATCGGACACGGCCAGCCACGAGCCCCAGCACACCCTATCGCGCTTGCTGGAGGAGAGCCCGGCCCCCGCCGACGTGGCGGCCTTCGCCCGGGAGCTGGTGGCAGGGGTGCAGGCCCACCGCCAGGAGATCGACGAGGTGATTCGGCAGAAGGCGCCGGCCTGGCCGTTGGAGCAGGTGGCGGTGGTCGACCGCAACATCCTCAGGCTTGCCATCTACGAGATCTTAATTGATAATAGGGTGCCAGTACGGGCTGCCATCAACGAGGCGGTAGAGCTGGCCAAGGCCTTTGGCGGGGAAAGCTCTGCCAAGTTTGTCAACGGTGTCTTGGGCTCGGTGAGCCTGATGACGACTAGGTAGGGGACAGCACTAGGAGGTGCAGTAGTGGCCACCGTCTTCGAAAGGGTTCGAAAGATCATCGCCGAGCAGCTCGGCGTCGACGAGGCCGACGTAAAGCTCAACACCTCCTTCGTGGAGGACCTCAACGCCGATTCCCTGGACCTGGTGGAGCTGATCATGTCCCTGGAGGAGGAGTTCGGCGGCGGAGGCCAGGGCTTCGAGATATCGGACGAGGACGCCGAGAAGATCGTCACTGTGCAGGATGCCGTGACCTACATCACGGAGCACGGCATCGCCGAGGACTAGGCGACCTCAGACGCCTGGAAGGTCACCGCTACCTCGGTGGGGGCTAGGAGCCGCGCCTGGCCCCTTTTTCGTTTATAATGGGTATGATTATCGACCTTCTGCTTCGAGGCGGACGCGAACATGGACTTCTTCGGCATCGGCCTGCCAGAGGTCGTTCTCATCCTGGTGCTGGCCCTCATTGTACTGGGGCCGGAGCGGCTGCCGGAGTTCGCTGGCCAGCTCGCTCGCCTGGTGCGCCAGGTCCGTCGCTATGCCGGCCAGGTCACCAGCCAGCTCAAGTATGAGCTGGGCGACCTGACCCAGGACTACGAAGCCCTGCGCGAGGAGCTACGCCAACTTCGCGAGGAGCTGCGCGAGCATGGTAAGCCCCTGGGGGAGGAGCTGAAGGCCGCCGGATCGGAGCTAAAGGCCAGCAGCGAGTCCATACAGGCCGCCGCCAGCGGCAAGGGAGAGAAGCTGCAGGAAGCGGCTCAGCCGCCCTCGGAAGGGAAGGGCTAGCATCCCTGCCTAGCGGCAGGCAGGCCTGCGCCGAGCCCCTTGCCTCAGCCATGAGCGCCCGACCGACCACCGCCGAGGAGTCCCCACAAGAGCCCGAAGAGCGTCCCTCTGCTACGGGCGGCAAGTACATGACGATCCTGGAGCACCTCCAGGAGCTCCGCCGCCGCCTCCTCGTGGCCGGTCTGGCGGTCGTTCTCGCCACCGGCGCCTCCTTCTACTTCACCGAGCAGATCCTGGAATTCCTCAAGCAACCTGCGGAGGCACGGAGCTCTGATTTCATCCTTATCTTCACCGAGCCTACGGAAAAACTGGTGGCCTACTTCCGGGTGGCCCTGTTGGTGGGTTTGGCTGGCGCCATGCCAGTAATCATCTACGAGGCGCTGATGTTTGTGGCCCCCGCTCTCACCCGCCAGGAGAAGCGCTGGGTCTACGCGGTCGTCCTGGGAGCCACCCTGGCCTTCGTTGTCGGCATGGCCTTCGCCTATTACGTTGCTCTGCCGCCGGCTCTGGGCTTCTTGCTGAACTTCGGCGGCGGCGAAGTGGCCAAGCCTCAGATCAAGATCGGCAGCTACGTGGACTTCGTGACGCGGCTGCTGCTCTGGACGGGCGTGGTGTTCGAGACGCCGCTGGTGATCATGGGGGTGGCCCGTTTCGGCGTGGTCACCTCGCGTCAGCTTGTCCGCCTCTGGCGCTACGCCATCATCGGGGCCTTTGTGGTGGCGGCCATTGTCACCCCCAGCGTCGACCCGGTCACCCAGTCGCTGGTGGCTGGCCCCCTCATCGCCCTGTACGTCCTGGGGATCGTGCTGGCCCGCCTGGTGGAGCCGCGGCGGGCGCGGACGTAGACAGCGGTGAATTTGACGCCTCTTCTCCCTTCGTGCTAATATCACTCGAAAGGTTGTTCTTGCCGCCCCGACTTGTCGGGGTGCGATTGCGTTTACGGGCGGTGGTTTACTGTTTACGGGTTAGCGGAACTGTATGGAGACCGCAGGCTTCGGCCTGCGGCATCGAGGGAATCTATGCTGTGGGCTGAAGCCCGCAGCGGTTGTGAACTGAACCGAGCCATGTCTGCCCTGACCGACCTGTACGAAAGGATCGCCGTCTGCCCCGATTGTGAGCTCTGCCGCAGCCGCAACCGGGCTGTGCCCGGCGAGGGGCCGGAGGACGCCGAGATCATGTTCGTGGGCGAGGCACCGGGCTTCTACGAGGATCAGCTGGGCCGTCCCTTCGTCGGGCCGGCCGGGCGCTTCCTGGAGGAGCTGCTGGCCTCCATCGGCCTGCGGCGCGATCAGGTGTACATCGGCAACCTCATCAAGTGCCGTCCGCCGGAGAATCGCGACCCGCTGCCCAAGGAGATCGAGGCCTGTCGGCAGTGGCTATCCCGTCAGATCGAAGTGATCAAGCCCAAGGTCATCGCCACTCTGGGGCGCTACTCGCTGGCCTGGTTCTTCCCCGACGAGTCGATCGGCCGGGTGCACGGCCAGACCCGCTACCGCGATGGCATCTACTTCCTGCCCATGTATCATCCTGCCGCCGCCTTGCACGCCGCCAGCATGCGCTGCACCATCGAGGAGGACTTCCGGAAGCTGCCGGCTGTCCTGGAGGAGGCCCGCAAGGGGCCCCGGGAAGAGGTGGCGGAACCCGAACAGATGCGTCTATTCTAGGTTTCTGAGGAGCTATGGCGAACAATAAGCTGCGAGTAATACCCTTGGGCGGGCTGGGGGAGATCGGCAAGAACATGATGGTGCTGGAGCTCCCCCAGGACATGATCATCGTCGACGCCGGCCTGATGTTCCCCAAGGAGGAGATGTTGGGCGTCGATCTGGTGATCCCCGACATCACCTACGTCCTCCAGCGGCGGCAGAAGCTGCGGGGTATCGTCATCACCCACGGCCACGAGGATCACACGGGCGCTCTGCCCTACGTCCTCCGCCAGTTGAAGGCGCCTGTCTACTGTACTCGCCTCACTCACGGCCTAATATCGGTCAAGCTGAAGGAGCACAAGCTCCTGGGCGAGGCCGACCTGCGGGCGGTCAGCGCTGGCGAGAAGATCCGCCTGGGCGCCTTCCAGGTGGAGTTCGTGCGGGTCACCCACAGCATCCCCGACGCCTGCGGCCTGGCCATCCGCACGCCCATCGGTACGGTGATCCACACCGGCGACTTCAAGCTGGACCACACGCCAGTCATGGGCGAGCCCACTGACCTGCCTCGCCTGGCCGAGTTGGGCCGTGAGGGCGTGCTCCTGCTGCTCTCCGACTCCACCTATGCCGAGATGCCCGGCTACACGCCCTCCGAGCAGGTAGTAGGCGAGGCGCTAGACCGGATCATGGCCACAGCGCCGGGACGGGTGATAGTGGCCACCTTCGCCTCCCTGATCTCGCGGATGCAGCAGGTGATCGATGCCGCCTATCGCAACGGGCGCCGCGTCTTCATTACCGGCCGCAGCATGGTGGACAACAGCCAGATGGCCCTGGAGCAGGGCTACCTGACGGCGCCGCAGAACGTCCTGGCACCCATCGACCAGCTTGCCGGCATGCGGCCGGAGAGGGTGGCCGTGATCACCACCGGCTCTCAGGGGGAGCCCACATCCGCGCTGGTGCGCATGGCCAACCAGGACCACCGCCAGATCCGGATCGTCGCTGGCGATACGGTGATCATATCGGCCAGCCCTATCCCCGGTAATGAGATGCTGATCAACCTTACCATCGACAACCTCTGCCGCCTGGGAGCGCAGGTGCTGAACACACGCGTAGCCAACGTGCACGTGCGGGGACACGCCGCCCAGGAAGAGCTGAAGATGATGCTAAGCCTGGTCAACCCCCGCTTCTTCGTTCCCCAGCACGGGGAGTACCGTCACCTGAGGGCTCACGCTGTCCTGGCCCAGGCCATGGGCGTTGCCCAGGAGAACATCTTCGTTCTGGAAGACGGCGACATCCTGGAGCTGGACGGCAAGGGCGGCAGGGTGGTGGGCCGCGTGCCGGCGGACAACGTGTATGTGGACGGCCTGGCCGTGGGGCTGGATCAGGTGGTGCTGCGCGACCGTCGCCACCTGGCCAGCGATGGCATCGTCGTGGTCATTCTGGCGGTAGACAAGCACAGCGGCCGCCTGGTGGGCCAGCCGGATGTGGTGGCCAGGGGGTTCATGGATACGGAGGAGGCCGGGGAACTGCTGGAGAAGGCGCGTCGGCAGGTGGCGCGAGCCCTGAAAGGGGCCGACCACCACTCCGAATGGGGCGACGTGAACACGCGCGTGAAGGAGTCCCTGTCCCAGTACCTTTACCAGCAGACCCGTCGGCGGCCGATGATCCTGCCTCTGACGGTGGAGGTGTAAGGGGACATGGCCAGGGCAAGGGCCAGGGGGCGCGCTGGCTACCGCCGTCCGGCAGCCGTGACCCGTCGGGGTGCTCGCTCCTACAAGCAGGTGGTGGAGAGGCAGAATATCAGCCGCTGGCTGATAGCCGCGGCGGTCGTCTTCGTGGCCGTGCTCATCCCCTTCGTTGGACCCATCATCTGGGGGGCGCTCGTGGACTTGCGCGACGCCCTGGTGCGCTTGCTGGGGCTGGGTGTACTCCTGCTGGTGGTCGTCTTGATGGTGAACGGCTGGCTGGTACTGGGTCGCCGCTTCAATCTGTCGGCCACCTTCTGGCGCCGCTGGCTGGGGGCGCTCCTTCTCGGGGTGAGCGTCGGCGGGATCATGGCCCTGTTCCGCCCTGACTGGTCGCTGGGCAACGTCTTGCTATCCGAGGTGACCGTCGGCGGCGACCTAGGCCACGCCCTCATGGGCAGCGCCGGCGGCATCCTCATCTGGCTGGCTCTGACGTTCTTGGCGATCACCCTGCTGGCGCCCCGACAGGTGGCCTGGACGATTGGGCACCTACCCGACCTGTGGCGGGCCCTGGTGCAACTGCGCCTGCCAGACGAGGTCGCGGACGGCCTGCGCAGCATGGGCTCCGTACTCCTGCCCAAGAGCGAGCCCAGCGACAGCGACGATCTTCCAACAATTCCCGAGGAGTGGGAGGAGTTCAGCATCCCTGGCGAGGAGATCGCGGTGCAAGAGGCGCCCCGACCTGTCGGGGAGGTGCCCGGCGAGGAAGGAGAGGCCATCTCGCCTGAGCCCGAGTCGGCGCCAGGCGGGGTCGCGCCGCTGGCGACAGGCCGACCGGCCGCTCACGGTTGGGAGCTGCCCCTCCTGGACATCCTCCACCAGCCGCCGGAGGACGAAGTCAAGCAGTTCGACAACGCCGCTCGCGCCCAACTCATCGAGGAGACCCTGGCCAGCTTCGGGGTCGATGCGCGAGTGGTGCAGATAAACCAGGGGCCCACCATCACCCAGTTCGGCGTGGAGCCAGGCTGGGAGGTGAAGACTCGCACCGTCATCGAGCGGGACAACCGTGGCCGCCCGACCTACGACAAGGACGGCAGCCCCAAGTATAAGTCGGAGGTGACCTCCCGCACGCGCGTACGGGTGAGCCAGATCACCTCTCTGGCCAGCGACCTGGCTCTGGCCCTAGCCAGCCCCTCCATCCGCATCGAGGCGCCGGTGCCGGGCAAGCCGGTGGTGGGCATCGAGGTGCCGAACAGCGCGCCGTCGCTGGTGACCCTACGCAGCGTTGTCGAGACCAGTCCCTTCCAGCGGATCGTCGCTCGCTCCAAGCTGGCCCTGGCCCTGGGCAAAGGCGTGTCGGGCGAGGCAGTGGCCGCCGACCTGGGCCGCATGCCCCACTTGCTTATCGCTGGCGCGACGGGCAGCGGCAAGAGCGTGTGCATCAACTCCATCATCTCCTGCCTGCTGATGCACAACACGCCGGAGGAGCTGCGCTTCATCCTCGTCGACCCCAAGCGAGTGGAGCTAGCCACCTTCGCTCCCATCCCCCACCTGGCCTTCTCCCACATCGTGGTGGACGTGGAGGACGTGGTGGGCACCCTCCAGGCCGTCATCCACGAGATGGAGAGCCGCTACCGCCGTTTTGCCTCGGTGGGCGTGCGCAACATCGAGGCCTACAACCGCAGCCCTCGGGCTGGCCACAAGCTGCCCTACTGGGTGGTGATCATCGACGAGCTGGCCGACCTGATGATCTCCGCCCCCTATCACGTGGAGCGCCAGATCTGCCGCCTGGCCCAGTTGGCCCGCGCCACCGGCATCCACCTGATCATCGCCACCCAGCGGCCGTCGGTGGACGTGGTGACCGGCCTCATCAAGGCCA
>CAYGYF010000040.1:0-11952 GCA_964354065.1 uncultured Dehalococcoidia bacterium
GTAGCCTCTAAGGTAGGCGTTACTTCAGGCCCGGGCGTAATGGTGGGTGTCAGGGTGCCCCTTGACGTGGGAGTTGCCCTTGGAGTGCCGGTTAGGGTGATTGTGGGGGAGGGTGTCCCAGCCCCTTCGTCCCCCTGGCAGGCAAGGAGCAGGAGAACCAGGCCGGCGGCCAGTAGAGCTACGGTGGCCACGCCAACCAAGTTCCGCCCCCACAACCAGCAGGGTCTGCCGCTCACAACGGCCCCATCCTACTCGCAGGCGCGAGGGTTGGCAAGGGATGCGGCGACCTCATTTGCACGATGGGAACTTAGTGTGCGTTCCTTCGGCTCCAGAGTCTGCAGCGGAAGCAGCCTCTCGGCTGGAGGCGCGCAGCCTCAAGGGGAGGCGGTTCGCTGCCCCGATGCAACGCTCTCCTAAGCAGGACCCGCGCAGCTCTCCTCCGCCGTTAGCCGAATACCGCCTTTACCTGCAGCTTCTGGACCGGCTCCACAGGGTCGTTGGTCGGGACCGTTATCTCGAACAGATGGGGGCCGTCCATCCCTTTCATCATGTGAGTCGTGAAGGAGAGCGTCGTCTTCTCACCGGGCTTGATGGTCGTGGAACCCACGACAGGCTCGAATGGTCAGCAACCCTGTAGTACCCCCACGCTGGGCTCGGAGATGATCAGCGGCGCATCACCAACGTTTTGTAGGTCGAATGAACGCGAGACCTCCTGCATCAGCGGGACTTTGCCCAAATCTATCTCCGTAACCGGCAGCCACAGGCGACCTCCACCCGCGTAGGGCTCGGGGGTGGCGCCGGTGCGTGTGGCGACCGGCGGAGACGTGATCGCCGATTCCGCTTGCTTGTCGCTAGCGTTGTTGCTGCGCACGAGGTCGAGCGTTAGGAAGGCGGCGAGGCCAACGAATGCCAACAAAGCAGCCCATCCCACGATCCTGAACGGCGTGATCCTGCGGGTCCTGCGCCGGGCGACCTGCTTGCGTTTCTTGCGTTTTGGGTTCATATCTCCCACTCTCCTAGGCCGAGCAGCCGCCGCCTCCGGGGACGCCCTGGACCGGCTCCTCCTGCTGCAACTGGGCGGATATCTTCTGCCATCCCTGGCCGGACGAGTAGTTAGCGCTCAAGACGAGCTTGGGGTCGGTCTTTGGCCAGGGAGTGCCCCGCCGCTCGAAATACCGCGCCAGGACATAGTACTGGTTCGGGTACCAGAACGAGTTGAACCCCTTGAGCGCGGCGAATATCTCGTCCGCTGATGCTCCGGACGCGGCAGCGAGTTCGGCCATCGCCAGCCCTGCCGCCCCATGATTGCAGTCCGGGAACGCGGTCGGATTGCCGCAGCAAGGGCGATAGGAGTTCATCGCCACTTGTTCGAGCACCTGCTGCTGACTCTCGGTCAGGGGAATGAGGTCGAACTGCGCCAGATACTCGCCCCCCGGTTTTTGCCCCAAAGTCCATCCGCCCGTGCTCGCCAACTGCCCTCGTTTCTCCGCCGCCAGTGTTGCCATTGGTCCCGTCGTGGTCAGTATCGGGTTGCGGTTCGCGATGCCGACTCCCCACAGCGCATTGAGGACAAAGTGGGCGTTATCGGCATTGATCCGGATCGGCTCATCGGCGCCGCTGGTCAGAATACGTTGCTCGACGTCCGTCAGGGCTCGCTTCTCGGCGGCTCCGAACCTCGCGGGGTCGAGCGCGCCGGCCGCGACCATCCGGGGCATCAGGTCACCCCAGGTGGCGTTGACGGCTATCCCCTCCTTGGGCAGCAGCTCCGCATAAGTCTTCTGGGCAACGCCTGAGCTTGTCTTGCTAGCGGGCTCTGTCAGCAGGCGGGTCAGGAAGCCGCCGCCGAAAAGCGATGCCCCGGCGGCGATTATCGCTCCACCGGCGCCGACGCCTTTGAGCAGCGTTCGCCTCGAAATTCGCGGCGCCTCGATGAAGTCGTCGAAGTCCTCGTCAGGAAGATCGTCGTTGTTCTCTTCGGGCATGTCACCATCCTCCTCGTCTGGCTCCAGGAAATCGAGCTGGGCAAAGGCTAGTTGTCGGTTACCGGTGGAGTATCCGTCGACGGCCCGTACTTGCTGTACTTGGCGTCGATGTTCTGCCGGATGTCCTTTGCACTCAGTCCCTGGCCCTTCAAAGTCATTACATCGGTGGCGATGTTCACGCACGTTTGACAGGCCGATGCATGGCTCTCGTACGTTCCGTCCGGCTTAATGAAGCACTCCTTCAGGTTGTGGTGCGCAATCGCGTGCATGCCGCAGCCGCAGTAGCAGGGCATCTTCGTGAAGAGGTCCTGGTTGGCGACCGCAGCCTGGTATCCCGCCAGCGTCGCGCTTGAAGTGTGAGCGAACGCCGGCAATTCGCCGCCTGCCTGCGCAGCTACGCTCTCCGACGCGGGATCGCCGCCTCGCGCGGCTACCCAGAGGAAGGCGCCGCCCGCAATGACGGCGATCACCACAGCCAAAGCAGCCACGCCATTACGCCACCAGGCTCGCGCGCTTCCCGCAGTCTTGCTTGATTTCATGTTGATCACTCCTTCTGTTCCGTGCCTTGAAATGGGGGTTGGAAAACCTTCAGCGGACCAAGAGTATTCACCTCCACTCGTGCGGAGTCGCGCAGGCTTCCCCGAGCAGGATTCGTTGCGCTCATGGGATTAGACCTTGGGCTCCACGACTAGCTCCCCCCACATCTGGTGATGTCCTTCGCCGCAGACGCGGGTGCAGGTGAACCCAAACGTCCCCGCCTTGTCGGCGACGAAGTCGACATACGTGAACTTGCCTGGATAAACGGCGTCGACGGTGACATCGTAGCCTTCGAGGAGAAAGCCGTGCGCCACGTCGTCGCTTGTCAGACGGAGATGAACGGTATCGCCTTGAGTGACACGGATCGTCTGCGGATTCCAGGTGCTCCCCTGGCCGACGAGCGTGAACTCATGCTCCGGTTGGGTCCGCAGAACGTGCTGATAGCCGAGCGTGACCGCCGGCAACCCCAGCAGGACGAGCAGTACGAGGCCAATGGCAAGCTTCTCAAGCGCAGACATCGTTAGACTCCGTCGGCATGGTTCGTGGACTCGTGGTACTCGGGACCCATCGGCAGCTTCATGCCGCCGTCTTCGAAAACGCCTGGGTGGGGTATCACGCCGAAAGCAGCGCGCATCTCCGCCGCGCTTCCGATGGACAGGGCATTGCACTGGAGTAGCAACCTCTCGATGTCCCCGTGAAGTCGGCTCGGAGCCAAGACGCTCAGGAGATGGACGCTCTCCTGAGAATGGCCGTTTTGCCCGTTCACCCTCGCGCAGACGCCTATGAGGTCGCGCACTACGTTGAGCGCCTCCAGCCGAACGAGTGCCTCACCCACCTGCTCTTCGTCGGCGAAGGCAGCTACGACGATGGGCAGTTCTTTTCTCATCTGTCCCCCTCTCTCTTCCCTAGCCCATGAACAGCCACAGAAGGAGCAGCGTAATCAGGGTAAGCAGCGCCGCGACGGGCATGACCGACCGCCGGGCCGCCACCGCGTCATCGATGTATTCGCCAGAAATCCGGTGAGCCAGCCGCACCGACATCGCCAGCCCGACCGTCAGAATCGGGACCTGGATGTAGGGAAGCAGTTGAGGCAAGTAGGGCCTCCAGGCGTAGCCGGCGGTGCCAAACAGGTTCCATCCCCATCCGAAGGGGTCTGACAGAACCGGCAGGGCGTTCGAGGCGTGAGCGAATAGGAAATCGAGGCTGAAGGCAACCCAGGCGGCCAGGCCCAAGGGCACTGCCGTGTAGGCGAAGGCGACAAACAGGCGGCGCGCCGGCACATCCCTGGCTGTCGATACGACTTTCGCTAGCCAGCTTGCACCAAAGAACGCCGCCGGTGTGAGTACGACAGTCGCGACCAAGAGGAGCCCGACGTAACCGGCAAACGTCAGAGGCCGTCCGCTTCCCAGGTTCGCCCAGTCCCTCAGCCAGCCCCAGGGCCCGGCCATCATCGCCGAGTAAAGAAGGGCGGCCGTCAGCACAATCAACGCCCTGTAAGCCTCGTCCGGATGGCGTCGAGGCAGGGCCAAGTCCGCCCCGAACGGTCGCAGGTTGACGGCGATGTTCCCCTTGGGGCACGTCTTCAGGCACTCTGTGCACATGCCGCAGTAGAGGTTGCGGTCCAGCGTGCCAGGGTACTCCATCCAGGGACAGCCGAAACCGGTGGCTGATCCCTTGATGCACTCCTTCGCGGTCGGGCCGCAGTGCGCCAGGCAGATATCGGGGTCGACGGCCCGCACCTCCAGCGGCGCCGCCGCCGAGTATACGCCGATGAAGCCGCCGACGGGGCAGACGTAGCGGCAGAAGGCGCGTCGCTTGAAGACGAGGAAGAGGCAGAGCGCGAGGAGCGACAGAGCCAGCACGACCGCCCCCGTGACAAACGGGCGTGTCAATATGACGGCACTGAACGCGGCCATGGCGAGGACAGCCGAGTTCTGGACCCAGAGGCCCCGAAGCGGCTCCGGCCAGTCTAATCCGAGCGTCAGGGGCCGGCGTCGGCCGGGGACCAGGACCGCCCGGCGCTGCACCCACTCGCCGACGGCGGCAATGGGGCACACGGCACACCAGGCGCGTGCCCCCAGCGGGATGAGGAGCACTATCAGCGCGCCCCACCAGACGATCCAGGCGAACACTATCGAGAAATTGGCGCCGCCGATGGGTGTTCCGACCAGGCCGGTCAGGATGACGAGCACAAAGACGAACAGCACCGGCAGCACGATGACGAACGGGAACAAGCGGCTGGTAAGGATCAGCTTCAGCGGCCGCCACCGCAGCAGGTTGACGCGGCTGCTCCCGCCGGCCGTCGCTGCCGGACTCGGTTCGACCGCTGCCCTAAGCATTGGCCGGTCCTCTCTGGCGCCAGCCAAGGGCGGTCGCAGCGAGACCTACGGCGAGCACGGCCATCGCGGCGCCGATGAACGGACTGTTCGGCTGAACAGCGAGCAGGCCGATCATGAAGGGATGCAACTCGCCGCAGTTGACGGAGCAGCGGAGACGAAATGTGCCGGGCTTGTCCGCCACGAATTCGAGGACGGCCGTCTTGCCGGGCGCTGCCTCTGTCTTGAGGCCGTAGCCGTCCACATAGACGCCGTGGGTCACGTCCTGGGGCGCGAAGGTCAAGATTACGTGGTCCCCCTTGTTGACCGTTATTCTCTCCGGCGAATAGGCAAACCTGCTCGCTTCGAGTGTGATCTCGCGCGTCTGCGGCTTGGCCGTTGGAAAGGGAATGAAGCTACCCGCGGCCACGGCCATCGCCGACAGAACAGCGACGGCAGCCACGGCCAGCCATCCCCAGTGACGAAACAACCCTCTCTTGGCGATCTCGATCCTCCTTTGAGAAAAGCGACGGCGCCTCATGGCCGCCCGACGCGGATCACGACCGGCCCGGCTGCTGAAGCGGTCCCAAGGCGAAGCTCGGGCTGTTGACGTTCGTGTACTCCACGGCCCGGGGCAGATGAGAGGGCGACCCGATGTGCTCGCCGTTGATGACGCAGCCGACCCGCCCGATAGCCTGCCCCAGAATCACCCCGACGGCTCCGGCGTCAAGACCTTTCCAGATGGGTAGGCCCTTCCACATGCCGTACGCCCAGCCGCCGGCAATGCCGCCGATGACGGCCACCATGGCCACGCCATAGGAGTCGTCGTCGATGAAGCCCTTACGACGAGCCATCAGCACCGCGACGTAGACGCCGGCGGCGATGCCGAGGGCGATGAAAACGCCATGCCAGGCGAGCATCAGCCCGCCGATATGACCGATGTCCGGGTTGATTCCAATCTTGATCGTTAAGAGCTCTGACATTCGGGGCACTTCCTCGCGTTGCTCGATTCTCTAGGGAACCGCCGTTGGGTGATGACTTTCATGATCCTCCGCTCCGCCGGACCTCATCATGCCGTTCATCATTGAACTGTGATGTTCGTCGCCGTGCGGGCAGGGATAGCTAGCGTCCTGCGTAGCGCTGTCGCCGTCACTTCCTTCGGCGACACCGTTTCCCATGTGATCCGCCATCTGCTCACAGGCCTGCTCGGTCGCGTAGTCGCCAGACCCCATCATCGCGGTCGGTGTGCCGCCGTCCCGCCATGGCATCCCGCCAGCGACCGCTACCGTAGCTAAGCCCAGGGTCAAACCCACCGCCAACGCGGCGGTGGCGATGACTACCGTCTTCATCATCATCTTCTCCTTCCGTCCGCTCCCCCATCATCAACTGCCCTTGGCGCGCACGAGTGTGGGCGCGTCACCGAACATCTCATATCTTGGGCGTCACCGTGTTCTGAAGCTGAAACAGCCATGTCGTGAGATAACGCTCGCCGGTGTCGGGGAGGATTACGACTATCAGCTTCCCGGCGTTCTCCGGCCTCGCCGCCACTTGCTGGGCCGCCCAGGCGGCCGCTCCCGAGGAAATGCCGACCAGGATGCCCTCCTCGCGGGCCAGCCACCTGGCCGTCTCTCCGGCATCCTCGTTGGACACCTGAATCACTTCGTCGACCAGATCCTGTCGCAGCACATCCGGCACAAAGCCGGCGCCGATGCCCTGTATCTTGTGGGGCCCCGGCTTGCCGCCGGACAAGACCGGCGAGTCTTTGGGCTCTACAGCGATTGCCTTGAAGGTCGGCTTTCTCTGCCTAATGACCTCGGCCACGCCGGTGATTGTGCCTCCTGTCCCGACGCCCGACACCAGGATGTCGACTTGCCCATCCGTATCCCGCCAGATCTCCTCTGCCGTCGTTTCACGGTGGATGTCGGGATTCGCCGGGTTCTTGAATTGCTGTGGCATGAAGGCGCCGGGCGTCTGCGCCACAAGCTCCTCTGCCTTCTCGACGGCGCCGCGCATTCCCTTCGCGCCCTCGGTAAGGACCACTTCGGCCCCGAAAGCGGCGAGAAGCTGCCTCCGCTCGATCGACATGGTATCGGGCATGGTTAGAATCAGGCGGTAGCCTTTCGCCGCGCAGACGAAGGCGAGGGCGATGCCGGTGTTGCCGCTCGTCGGTTCGATGATCTCGCTGCCCTTCTTGATGAGGCCCTGCTCTTCGGCCGCCCTGATCATCGACAGGCCGATCCGGTCTTTGACGCTGCCGCAGGGGTTGAAAGACTCCAGCTTCGCCACCACCGTCGCAGTCGAACCTGCGGATAGCTTGCCCAGCCTGACCAGGGGCGTGTTGCCGATGAGTTCCGTTATGTTGTCAGCGATCTTTGCCATGATTCTCTCCCCAGGACGACTTTGTCAGCGCATCTCTGGAATGCCGGCAGCCGCGCTTGCCGCCGGCTCCGTCCGCGCGATCCGGCCGACGGCGTCCAGCAAGGCGTCGATGTCATCCAGCGTGTTGAAGCAGCCGACGCTGGCGCGCACGGTCCCCTGTGGGAAGGTTCCGAGCGTCTTGTGAGCCGCGGGCGCGCAGTGAAGACCTGTACGGATCTTGATGTCGAAGGCCTGGTCCAGCACGGCGCCGACCTCGCCCGGGCTCCAGCCGTCAATGCGAAAAGAAACAACGCCGATGCGGTCCGCCGCAGCGGATGGTCCGAAGACAGTCACCTTCGGATTCGTCGCCAGGCCTTCCAGCAGGCGTACAGCCAGCTCCCGTTCATGCCGACCGATCGTCTCGACGCCCTTCGCCAGCACGTGCTTCAGACCGGCACCGAGACCCGCAATACCCACGGTGTTCGGCGTGCCGCTCTCGTACCGTGAGGGCCTGTCCAGCGGCTGCTCCTCGGACTCGGAGACGGTGCCCGTCCCGCCCTCCTTGAGCGGCTCCAGCTCCACCCGCTTGCTGACGTAGAGGACGCCGGTCCCCGGCGGCCCCAGCGGCCCCTTGTGGCCCGAAAGCGCCAGGAGATCGACATTGGCCGCCCGCACGTCAATCGGCAGGACTCCCGCGGACTGCGCGGCGTCTACAAGAAAGGCGACGCCGTGCTTTCGCGCCACTTCGCCGATCTCGTCGATGGGCTGGACGACCCCGCTCACGTTGGAGGCATGAGTCACGGCGATCAGGCGCGTCGCCGGCCTGATCGCCGCCTCCACATCGGCGGGGGAAACAGAACCCGTCGCTGGTGACGGAGGAACTCTCGTGACGAGCACGCCGTCCCTCTCCAGACGCCTCAGAGGGCGAACCAAAGAGTTGTGGCCGATGGAGTCAGTGACAACGTGGTCTCCCGGATGGAGCAGGCCTTTGAGGGCGAGGTTCAATGAGTCGGTACAGTTTGACGTGAATACGATGTCCGTTTCGTCAGGGACACCGAGGAGATGGGCCGCCAGGATTCGAGTCTCCTCGATAACTCGTTCCGCCGCCACAGCCATGGCATGGCCGGACCTGCCTGGATTCGCCCCCTTCTCACGAAGGAAGCTGTCCATGGTCTGATAGACGCTCTCCGGCTTGGGCCAGGATGTCGCCGCGTTGTCCAGGTAGATCACTCTCGCCACTCCTTTCACATCCCGACGTACTTTGCGTAGAGGCTGCGCGCGACCCACTCGTCGTCCGTCCCCTTCACGATTGCGCGGGCGTCGGGGAAGACGACCATCTCATAGCCATCGACGTTGAAACGCAGCATGAACTCGTTGTAGTCAACGTCGCCGATGGGGCCTAGACGGCGCGCCACTTCATCGAAAGACAGCCTGGCATCGCCGGCGCCCAGCACCTGAACCGCGTTCTGCCCGCAAAGAGACGTGGTCCGCACACCGAAACGCGCATCGAGAAACTCGTACCGGCCATGACAGGCCGGGCAATCGGGGGACGGCCGTGGGTCGACATCCAGGCGGCTGAACTGGCCGGACCAAACGTCGACGCTGATGAGGCCCATGGTCTCGACACCGAGCAGAACCTTGATCGCCTCCGCGCTCTGCAGCGAGCCGATGACCATTGGTATGGCATTCACTACCCCGGCGGTGTCACACGTCCCGTTCTGACCGGGAGGCGGCAGGCTCGGGAATAGACAGCGGATGCAGGGCGTGCTGCCGGGAACGACTGCCATCATCATGCCGTAGGAGGAAACGGCCGCCCCGTATATCCAGGGCACACCCTGCTTCAGAGAGACATCGTTGATGAGGTAGCGGGTCTCGAGATTGTCCAGCCCGTCGACGATTACGTCCGCCCCTTCAAGGAGACGCTCTGCGTTGCGATAGTTGACGTCAGCGACCACCCCCTGCACCTCGATGGCTGAGTTGGCGGCCCTGAGGTGTCGCTCGGCCGCGATCGCCTTCGGGATCTGCAGCCTGACGTCGTCTTCGTCGAACAGTATCTGGCGCTGCAGGTTGTGATACTCGATGAAATCGCGGTCGATGATGCGGAGAGTGCCGATACCGGCGCGGGCGAGGGCGGCGGCGGCCACCGTGCCCAGGGCCCCGCAGCCGATGACCACGGCTGTGCTCCGGGCAAGCTTCTCTTGTCCCTCCTTGCCGATGCCGGGAAAGATCACCTGCCTGGAATACCTATCGAGGCTATCCATCTGGAGGCTCCTCTGCCGTTACCAGCGTCCGCCCGCAACAAGAGGCAAGATCGCGACGACGTCCCCGTCCGCGACCGGGGTCTGGTCGCCGGCAAGCAGACGGATATCTTCACTGTTGACGAAAATGGCGACGAAGCGGTTTAGGCCGTTGCCTTCCTGGTAGATTCGGTCGGCAAATCCCGGGTATTCGGAGTTCAGGTGGCCGATGACTTCGGCCACGGTCCTGCCGACCGCCTGGACACTGTCGAGGCCGCCAGTCAGACTTCGTAGGGGAGGGGGTATCTGGACAGTAACGCTCATGTGCCTTCTCCTATCCAGGATGACCGCCGTACCAATCAGATGTAGTAAGTAAGAGCGGCGAGTTCATCCTTCTTTCTCTGCCGCTCGCAGAGATCCTCAAGCGTGACTGCCCTCAGAAACCCGGTCATTACCCCACCCAGCTCTGCCCACAGATCGCGTGCCCCGCAGTTGACCGAACGGGAACACACCTCCGGTCGATCGATGCACTCAACAGGCGCCAGGGAGCCCTCGAGGGTGCATAAGATCTCCAGAACCGTGATCTCGGACGGTGGTCTCGCGAGGGCGACTCCGCCACCGGCGCCGCGAACCGTCCTCACTAGGCCGTCGGCCTCGAGCCGAGCCACCAGGTGCTCGAGATACTTCTTGGAGATCTCCTGCCGTTCGGCGACGTGTTTGAGGTGAACGAGGCCCTCATCAGTGTGGAGGGCAACGTCCAGCATCGCCCTTGTGCCATATCTGCCCTTGGTGGATAGTTTCATTTGCTGGACCCCTTTGGTGGCACGAAGTCTATCGACTTACTACCTATTATAACCGCCAGGTAGTTTCTGTCAACTCCCACTGAACTGACGGCACTCAGAAAGCTTGGGGGCGGTGACGAAGATCGCCGACGCGCGCAGGTCAGCGACCCATCTCGAAGGCCAGCAGACTAGGGCGCCGCCTCGATCAGCCGGATGATCCCGGCATGCTTCTCGACGCCCGTCACCTGGAATCCGGCAGTCCTTACGTTGTCCACGGTTCGCCGGTTGATGTTGGCTCCCATCACGCGGGTGGCAACGGGATTCAGGAGGTCCATGAGGGCCCCAACGAGGGGCTGTTCCGCTCGAACGTGCTCCAGCAGAAGGAGCTGTCCGCCGGATCGCAGCACTCGCCTCAACTCCCGGAGGCCGGCTACTGGGTCGGGCACCGAGCAGAACACGAAGGTGGCGACTACGGTGTCGAAGCTTCCGTCCTTGAAAGCCAACACCTGCGCGTCCATCAGGGCGACGTCCGCTCTGACGCCTGATTCGGCTATTCGCCTGGCGGCACGTGTAGCCATCTCCGGCACGAGATCGATGGCCACCATCCGTGCGTCAGCGGGATAGTAGACGGCGTTCTTGCCGGTTCCCACTCCCGCTTCCAGGACTGTCTGACCGCTCACCCTCGACCACAGGGAACGCCGCAAACGCGCGAAGAGCAACCTCTCCAGCAGCGCTTCCTGCTTATCGTACACGCC
This sequence comes from uncultured Dehalococcoidia bacterium, assembly GCA_964354065.1. GTDB lineage: Bacteria > Chloroflexota > Dehalococcoidia > SM23-28-2 > SM23-28-2 > JAUYDU01. The sequence goes on from CAYGYF010000040.1 coordinate 10,967, forward strand.
GGCGATCCGTTTGTACCGCCTCTGCACAGTCCGTGTCGCATCGAGGTCGGAATGACCCGCGGCGTGATGACTGTGGTCCATGTCCGTCCTCCTATGAAGAGACCCGACGCATCCATTCTCGTCGGGTCCGCCTCAGATCCAGTGTGTTTAGACAAGCTGGCGCTTGATGCGCTCGAACTCCTCCTCCGATATCTCGCCTTTGGCCAAGCGCTCCCTGGCGATATCCAGCGGGGTCCTGCGGTCCTCCCGCGGTCCCGTGAAGCTCCTCAGCCCCCACACGACCAATGCGATGACGACCGCCCAAAAGATCACCATCATGAACATCATGGCGATCCACCAACCTCCTCCCCAGTCTCCCATGTGGTCGCCGTCGTGCGCGAAGGCGACTCCGCTATTTGCAGCTAGCGCGATGCCGGCTGCTACGATGGCTGGGATTAGCGCTCCGGACCTCATCTGTCTGCTCCCTTCGGAAATCTGTCCCCGTATATCATCATAACATTCCTCTCCCGGCTCATCTTGCCGAGCTGACCTTGTAACGAGAACGTGAGATATCTCCGTTTTGGGGGCCATCCGTTCGACGAAACCATTTATGACAGGCAGATCACCAACGCCGACGACACGGGCGACTACGTCGACACCAAGCAACCTGGAGGCACGGTGACACTCCACATAGTCCGGGGAGAGATGGACACTACAATAGACGTAACTCTAGCGCCATGGCCCAATTCATCCTGGTAGGTCAACCGCGTGCATTGGCGGTGGCAACGCGGCGTGGCGCTTCCCCACACGTTTGACCTCGGCCGTGTCGATGAGGCGCTAGCGGGTCGCAGGCCCCGCGCTTTCAAGCGTACCCCATCGCCAGCGGGAGCCACAGGAGGGGGCTCCCCGGCGTCAGGGAGGCCCTACCGGAGCCTCCGCCTCCTGGCGAACCAGGCGCCTGCGGTGAGGGCAGGCAGCGCGACAAGCCGCTCAGCTGCGGGCTTCAT
>CAYGYF010000041.1:0-11781 GCA_964354065.1 uncultured Dehalococcoidia bacterium
GAAGATGTAGTCGCGGGTGGGCGTTTGCAGGTAGTCCAACTGCGTCTGCGTCCCCTCGGTGAGCCCCTTGCCGAAGATGCCGCCCGAGCCCACGCTGATCTGCGCCTGCAAGATGTTGAAGCCGCCGCCCAGGGCGTCCTTCGCCGGATTCAAGAAGACAGCGATGCGCTCTCGCTGGTAGTCGCCCATCAGCCCCAGCACCACGAACGGGATCGACAGCGCCAGGGCTGCCAGGAAGGCCAGCACCTGCTGCGGCCGAGCCCCGGCCACCACTATCATGCCCAGCCAGGTGGCCCCGAAGATCAGCGCCGTCCCCAGGTCGGGCTCGGCGAAGACCAGGGCCATTGGCAAGGCCACAATCCCCAGCGAGACCAGGAAGGTGCGCACCTGCCTTATCTCCAACTGCCGGTCGGCCAGGTACTTCGCCAGTACGATGATCACCAGCAGTTTGGCCACCTCCGAAGCCTGCACCGATATCCCGCCGGCGTTCAGCCATCGCCGCGCTCCGTAGGTGCTCGTCCCCATCACCAGCACGCCCGCCAGCAGCACCAGCGCCACCGCGTACAGGGTGGGCGTGATCTGGCCCAGCATCCGATAGTCCAGCCAGGCTACCAGGAAGACGACCACCAGGCCCAGGGCAGCGAAGGTGAGCTGGCGCACCGCTGGGTGCGATAGCCCCTGGATGCCGTCAGGGTAGGTGGTCAGGGAAGCGCTGTAGATCAGCAGAACGCCCAGGGTGGCCAGGGCTAGCCCCGCGAGCACGATCCACGGGTCAAAGTGGCGTACCGTCCGCCACTGGATCATCAGGGTGCCTCCTGTTTGGCCACGTAGCGCTGATTGAAGTAGTAGTCCAGGATGCGAGCAGCGGCTGGGGCCGCATTCTGGAAGCCGCCACCTCGCTCGATAAACGCCACCACTGCTATCTGGGGATTATCGTAGGGAGCGAACCCCACGAACCAGCCGTGCGTGTCATAGGTGCCGTCCGGCCGAGCTAGCCCGAACTCCGCCGTTCCCGTCTTGCCCGCCACCGCCAGGCCCGCCACCTGGGCGCTCGTGGCCACGCCGTAGGTCACCGACTGAAGCATAGCGTCCCGCATCACCGCCAGGTACTCCTCGTTCACCGGCACCTGCCGCCGCACCTCCTTCTGGAAGGAGGTTACCACGTTGCCGTGCGAATCGATGATCTCCTTCACCAGCCGCGGCCGCACCAGCTCACCGCCGTTGGCGATGGCGCTGATAGCATCCAGAAGCTGTAGCGGCGTCACCGCCAGGTAGCCCTGGCCGATGCCGAAGTTGTAGGTGTCGCCCACGTACCAGGCCTCGCCGAACGTGTCCTCCTTGTATTTGGCGTCGGGCACCAGCCCCTCCGACTCGCCCGGCAGGTCCACCCCCGTCGGCTCCCCCAGACCGAAGGCGCGGGCGTAGCGCGCCAGCCTCTCCTCGCCCAGCCCCTGGAACCCCTCGTCCTGCTTGCCGCCCGCCAGATAGTAGAAGTAGACGTCCGAGGACATGGCAACGCCTCTGTAGAAGTCCAAGGTGCCCAGCGCGCTCCAGTCCTTGAACACATACAAGACGCTGGGGTCATACTCGTTCTGCACCGTGATGTAGCCGTGGCTGGTGATGGTGGTGCTGGTGGTGGCCACCCCCTCTTGCAGGGCGGCCAGGCCGGTAATCGGCTTGAAGCTGCTCCCCGGCTGGTACATCTCAGCAATGGCGTGGTTCAGCAGGGGCTTGCCCGGCTCATTCTGCAGGGCGTCTAGCTCCTCCTGGCTCAGAGCCCTCGAAAAGATATTGTTGTCGTAGGAGGGCAGGGACACCATGGCCAGGATCTCGCCCGTGTGCACATCCATCACCACCGCCGCCGCGTTGTCCGAGGAGCCCATCATCTCTTGCAGGACATCGGCCGTCTTCCGCTGAAGATCCAGGTCGAGGGTGAGAACGACGCTCTGGCCGGGCTCCGTCGGCCGCGAGTCCAGGACGTCGAGCTGGCGGCCGCTGGCATCCACCTCCACCAGCTGCTTCCCCGGCTCTCCCCGCAGAACATCCTCGTAGGTCAGCTCCGCCCCCGTCTTGCCCAGTTGGTCGTTGAGCATGTAGCCCTTGTCCTTCAGCGTCTCGTACTCCTCTTCCGAGATGCGCCCGACGTACCCCAGGATGTGCGACGTCAGGTCGCCACTCAGGTAGTTGCGACGGGCTTCTACCTGGAGATCCACCCCAGGCAGGTACGAGGTCAGCTCCTTCAGCGTCAGGGCCGTGTCCCGCTCCAGCTCGTCCTTGATCACCAGCGGCTCGTACGGGTTGCCGTTCTGTCGCTTGGCTCGCACCTTCTCAGCTATCTCCTGGGCGGGCATGCCCAGCACGCTTCCCAGCCGGGCGAAGATGGCATCCTCGTTCTTGGCCGGCAGGTCGGCTGGCACGATCACCGCCGAGTAGTTGGCCATGTTCTGCACCAGGGGTGTACCGTTGCGGTCGTAAATCAGGCCGCGCAGGGGGAGCACCTGAAGCTCGCGCAGGCGGTTGTTCTCGGCCTGCTCGCGATAATCATTCGCCTCCAACACCTGCATCCGCACTAGCTGCACCGTGAGGATGCCGAACAGGAAGACGATCAATACCTGGATAAGGAAGAACTTCCGCCCGGGGGTGTAGGCGTCTTCCTTTCGCTTGGGCTTCTCCGAGCGCCAGCGCCCGGCCCGACGGAAGAACTCCATCTCCTCTTTCCTCTAGCTAGCCACCAGCACGCTCGGCCTCCCGGCCTCCACCGCAGCCGTGGCCCAGCGCACCGGCAGGTAGAAGATCGGCGTCAGCAGGGCGTTGAACAGGACCGCCGGTAGAACGACCCGCACGGAGCTTTGCAGCCAGGGTACGTCGCGGCCCACGCCAGCCAGCACCAGCAGATACACCAGGTGATAAGATAGGGACGCTGCTGCCACCACCGCCACGGTGGGCAGGAACTCGCTCTCCGTCGGCCTGCGCTCGCGAACAGCGGCCAGGGGCACGATCGGCAACATCGCGAGCACAGAGGTGCCCACAGGGTCAGTCGTGATCAGGTCCTGGAACATGCCGGCCACCGGAATGAGGATCATCGCCTCCCGCGGCCCACGCACCATCGCCCAGCACATCAGCAGCACCAGCACAGGGTTGGCCGTCACCCCCAGCACGGGAAAGTAGGGGGCAGCCGCCACCTGACCCAGGGCGACGAACAGCGCCAGCGGTACGAACAGAAGATACCTCACGGGCTCGCCAGACGCACCGGCCTGAAGCTGGTGAGCACCAACACGTGCTCCAAGCGCGACAGGCTGGCCGCCGGCTTCACCTCAGCCTTCTTGAAGATGTCCTGGGGCTCGCCCCGCACCGACACCACCTGCCCGATGAGCAGCGCCTCAGGGAAGTTGCCTCCCAGGCCGGAGGTGGCGACGGTGCTGCCAGGCTTCACGTCCGCCTCCTGGGGGATGAGGTCCATGCTCAGCCCATCGTGCAGGCTGCCGCTGACCACCCCCTCCGTTCGCGACTCCAGCACCATTGCGTTGATGTTGCTGTCTGGATCCGTGACCAGGGTGACCCAGGCGAAATCATTCAGGACCTTGGACACTACTCCTACCAGGCTTCCCCCCTCGCTCATCACCACCTGGCCCTCCGCCACCCCATCATCGCTCCCCCGGTCGATGGCCACCGCTTCCTTAAGGTTGCTGGGGTCCTTGGCGATGACCCGCGCCACCAGGAAGCTATCCCCAGGGCGGCTCTCCTCCACCTGCGTCAGATTCGCCAGGCTCTCGGACAGGGATCCCTCCTGCTGCAGGCGGGCGATCTCCGCCGTCAGCGCCTCGATCTGCTGCCGCAGTTGCTGGTTCTCCTCCTCCAGGTCCTGGCGATGGGCCTGGCGGTCCAGGAAATCGGCCACCGGCTCGGCGGCCCTGCCCAGGCCGCGGGCTATCGGTGAAGCCACGGTCAGGGTTAGGTTTCGCAGGGGATCGAGGGCGCCTTGCTGGGAGAGAACGATAGCCAGCAGGGCAACGAGGCCGACGGCCAGCAGCCATACTAGCGTTCGCATGTCTAGCCAAAGCCGATGCTAACGCGGTGCGCGACGGTGGGTCAGGCGAGCCTGCACCTTGGCCAGGATCTCCGCCTCTTCCAGCATCTCGGCCGTGCCCCTCACCACGCAGCTCAGGGGGTCCTCGGCCACGTACACCGGGAACTTGGTCTCGTGGGCCAGCCGCCGGTCCAGGCCCCGCAGCAGCGCTCCCCCGCCGGCCAGGACGATCCCCCGCGTCATGATGTCGGCCACCAGCTCCGGCGGCGTCAGCTCGATGGTGGAGCGAACGGCGTCGACAATCGCCTTTACCGGGCCCGCTAGGGCGTCGCGGAGTTCCACGCTGCTCACCTCCACAGCCTTGGGCAGCCCGGTTGCCAGGTCACGTCCCTTCAGCACCACCGTCATCTCCCGGTCCAGAGGCGCTGCTGAACCCGCCTCGATCTTCACCTCTTCCGCCATCCGCTCGCCGATCAGCAGATTGTGCACCTGCCGGGCGTACGCCACCAGCTCCTGGTCCATCTCGTCGCCCGCCACCCGGATCGAGGTGCTGGTGACGATACCCCCCAGCGACATGACCGCCACCTCGGTGGTGCCGCCGCCAATGTCCACTATCATCGACCCGTCAGGCTCCATGACCGGCAGCCCCGCCCCGATCGCCGCTGCCATCGGCTCCTCCACCAGATAGGCGGCCCGAGCCCCGGCGTTCAGGATGGCGTCGTGCACCGCCCTCTTCTCCACCTCCGTCACGCCGCTGGGGATGCCCACCGCTACCCGCGGCCGCGGGATGCCCAGCCCGAAGTGGTCGTGCACCGAGCGGATGAAGTACTGGAGCATCCGCTCGGTGACGGCGAAGTCGGAGATGACCCCATCCTTTAGCGGGCGCACCGCCACGATGTCAGAGGGCGTGCGCCCCACCATCCGCTTCGCCTCGCTGCCGATGGCCAGGATCTTCTTGTTGATGCGGTCGATGGCCACCACCGAGGGCTCGTCGATGATGATGCCGCGGCCACGTACCAACACCAGGGTGTTGGCTGTGCCCAGGTCGACCGCGATGTCGTGGGAGAATACGCCGAGAAGGGCGTTCAGGGGGTTAAACAAATCCTCCCCTCCAGCTTTTCACCTCATCTCCAGGCGACCGAAGCAGGCTTGGTGGGCTCGCCTGGCACTCCGTGCATTATAGAGGATTTGCCACCACGGTGAAAGGGGACGCAAGGAGCTAGCCTAAACGCAAAGAGCCCTTCCTCCCTGAGCTTCGCCGAAGGGGCCTACACCTTGGAGCGCCGCCACCCGGCCTCGATCGCCTCCTGCTCGGTGCAGAACCAGCGCTCGCCGGCCGCTTCGTCGATCACCGTTTTATCATAGAAGTCACCGCCGGGCACGTGGTAGATCTTCTCGCCCGTGCTCTGGCTGATGTTACCCTTGATCACCGGCTGGCTGGTGCCCGAGTAGTCGCAGACGCCCGCCGCCGCTGTCGGCGAGGGCGTCAGGCAACCCGACCACAGTCCTCGTCCTGCCTCGCGCGCTTCCCGTGCCAACTGAAGGAAAAGGTCCTGATACTTGATGTCAGGCGGGTAGCTCATGGCCTGGGCGAAGCCATCCCGCACCAGGGCCGCATTCACCATCTCGCCATCCACCCAGACGTAGCGCAGCAGCCGTCCGAAGTCGTCCGTCTCCGAGACGTCCTTCTCCAGCTCCACCATCTTCCCGTCCACCAGCTCGCGGTTGCGCTGGCTCGCTTCCCGCCCGAAGCACTGCACCGGTCTTCGTGGGTCCACGGTTTCCGGCGTATTGATGCCAATGTACCTAACCCGATAGTTCTCCCCGCCAATAGCCACCTCTATCGTATCGCCATCGACCACCCGCACCACCTGGGCGGAGGTAAGGCCCGCCGTCGCTGATGGAGCGGCTGTCGGCTCCGCAGTTGACGGCATTGGGCTGGCCGTTGGCGAGGGCGCCGCCGTAGGTGTCACCCCGAACGTAGGTGCGAGCGTGGACGGCGGCGTCTCACCACCGCAGGCGGCCAGAAGCAACAGCGCGATGAGGAACGCCGGCCAAGCGCTTTTCACCGAAGTCTCGCTGCGAGAGGGGTCACTTCACCTCGCCCGATGCTGGTGCAAGAGTTCGAGGAGCTCCTCTTCGCTCAGCAGCTTCGTTCCGTACTGCTGCGCCTTCTGCAGCTTGGAGCCTGGCGATTCGCCTACCACCAGGTAGTCGGTCTTCTTCGTGACGCTATCGCTCGCGCTCCCCCCAAGCTGCCTGATCAGCTCCTCCGCCTGGCTGCGGGGCATCGAGGCCAACGTGCCGGTGATGACGAACGTCAGGCCCGCCAGCGGTCCTTCCCCGACTGGTCGGGGCGCCTCCTCCGCCAGGCGCACGCCCGCTCGCCGCAGCTTCCCGATTACCCCCAGGTTGCTCTCGTCCCGAAAGTACTGGTAGACGCTCTCAGCGATCTTCGGCCCCACGGTCGCGACGGACGTCAGCTCCTCCTGGCTCGCCCTGGCCAGCGCATCGATGCTGCCGAAGTGGCTGGCCAGGATCGCCGCCATCTCGCCCCCCACGTGGCGGATGCCCAGGGCGAAGATCACGCGGCTCAGCGGTCGCTCCTTACTCGCCTCGATAGCCGCCAGCAGGTTCTCCGCGCTCTTCTCCCCCATCCGCTCCAGCCCCACCAGTTGCTCCTTGGTCAGGGAGTAAATGTCGGCTGGGTCCTTCACCAGCCCCTGAGCCAGCAGCACGTAGCACCAGGACTCGCCCAGCCCTTCAATGTCCATCGCCCCCCGCGAGGTGAAGTGGGTCAGCCAGCGGAAGACCTGGGCTGGGCAGCCCGGGTTGGGGCAGTAGCGCATCACCTCCCCCTCGGGCCGCACCACCGCCGTCCCGCAGACGGGGCAGCGCTCGGGCATGACGAAGGCCTTCTCCCGACCAGTGCGCTTGCTGGCCACCGGCCCCACCACCTGGGGGATGACGTCGCCTGCCCGCTGGACGATCACCGTGTCGCCCACGCGGACGCCCTTGCGCCGGATGTCCTCCTCGTTGTGGAGAGTGGCCTTGCTGACGGTCACCCCGCCCACCCGCACCGGCTCCAGCCGAGCCCAGGGGTTGAGGGTTCCCGTGCGCCCGATATTGATCTCGATGGCCAAGAGCTTGGTGGTGGCCTGGATGGGCGGGAACTTGTAGGCGACGGCCCAGCGGGGCTCCCGTCCCACCACCCCCAGCCGCTCGTAGTACTGAAAGGGATCGCACTTTATCACCAGCCCGTCGATCTCATACTCCAGGTCATGGCGGCGCTCCACCCACTCCTGGTAGTGCCGCTCCACGCCTTCCAGCCCCTCGTAGCGGCCTATCTCGGGGCTGACGCGGAAGCCCATATCCTGGAGCCAGTGTAGGGTCTCCCAGTGGGTGGGCGGGTAAGGGCCATCGGCCCAGCCGAGCTGGTACACCCAGATGTCCAGCGAGCGCTGCGCCGTGATGCGCGGGTCGAGTTGCCGCACCGAGCCGGCCGCGGCGTTGCGAGGATTGGCGAACAGGGGTTGCCCCTGCTCGGCCCGCTCCTCGTTCAGGCGCTCAAACGCCGCCTTCGACATGTATACCTCGCCCCGCACCTCGAACCGCGGCGGCGCCTCTTTGGCCAGCACCCGCATGGGGATGCTGCGCACCGTCTTCAGGTTCTCGCTGATGTTCTCCCCCCGCAGGCCGTCGCCCCGGGTGGCCCCCTGCACGAAGCGGCCTTCCTCGTAGACCAGCGCCACCGCCAGCCCGTCGATCTTGGGCTCGCACACTACGGGAAAGCCCTCGATCTCCAGCAGGGTGATCGCCCGGCGATACCAGGCCTTCAGCTCGTCGTAGTTGAAGGCGTTGGCCAACGACAGCAGGGGCAGGCGGTGCTCCACCACCCCGAACGCCTCCACCGGCTGGCCAGCCACCCGCTGGGTGGGGGAATCAGGGGTGATGAGCTGGGGGAAGCGTTCCTCCATCTCCCGCAGCTCGCGCATCAGGTCGTCGTATTCGGCGTCGCTGATCTCGGGGCTGTCGAGAACGTAGTAGCGATGATCGTGGTAGCGGATCTGGGCGCGCAGCTCCTCGACCCGCTGGCGTGCGGCGAACAGTTCCTTCTCCTCGGTCATGGCGAAGCTAGTATAACAAAGCCGCTGCCTACCCAGCGAAACATATTCGTAACATCTGCCAGGTATAGTTGAGGATGGAAGGAAGGAGGCTACCGTGAGCGAGTGCACTCTTCTCCGGAAGTAGGCCGCAAGTTCGGCCGCTGGCTAAATGTAGTCCATATGCAAAGGGTGCTAGAATGAACCCCGTGAATCTCGTCATTGTCGACTACGGTGCTGGCAACCTGCGCAGCGTCGCCAAGGCAGTGGCCCGCCTCGGCTACCAGCCGCTCATCATCTCCGATGCGACGGCACTGGCTGCCGCTGACGTGGTGATCCTGCCCGGCGTCGGCGCTGCCGCCGACACCATGAGTAACCTCACCCGCTGCGGCCTCGTCGAGCCCATCCGCCAGTTCATCGCCAGGGGCCGACCCTTCCTCGGGGTGTGCATGGGCCTCCAAGCCCTCCTCACGGTGAGCGAGGAGGGCGGTGAGCACCCCTGCCTGGATATCTTGCCCGGGCGAGTTCGGCGCCTCCCCGGTGGCCTCAAGGTGCCCCACATGGGCTGGAACCGCGTCCGCCAGCGCCGCCAGCACCCCATCTTCGCCGGCATCGCCGACGGTGCCTTCTTCTACTTCGTCCACAGCTACTACGCCGATCCCATCGACGACTCGGTCGTGGTCGGGGACACCGACTACGGTGTCACCTTCGCAGCGGTGGTCGCCCGCGACAACATCGTCGCCACCCAGTTCCACCCCGAGAAGAGCGGCGATGCCGGCATCCGCCTCTACGAGAACTTCCTCCGCACCGCCTCCAACGGCGGCCACTCGTAGCGGAAGGCTTATGGCCATTAAGAGAATAGATTTCCCCTGCGGATTGAAACCCGCAGCTTCGATCGAAGCTGCGGGTTTTTCCGCCGGAGGCGGATCCGCCTCTGGCGGATATCCGCTCTGCTATCCGTTGACACACAAACCCTCCACCCCTTACTCTAGCCGCAACGATGGAAATCATCCCCGCCATCGATATCCGCGGCGGCCGCTGTGTCCGCCTCTACCAGGGTGACTTCGCGCGCGAGACCATCTTCGCCGATGACCCCGTCGCTGTAGCCCGCTCCTGGCAGGAGGCCGGCGCCCCTCGCCTCCACGTGGTCGACCTCGACGGCGCCCGCGAGGGCTGGCCGGTGAACGCCGACCTTGTGCGGCGCATCGTCGCCAAGGTGCGCGTGCCGGTACAGGTGGGCGGTGGCCTGCGTGACAAGCCCTCCATCGACTGCTACCTGGACGCTGGCGTCGACCGCGTGGTGGTGGGCACGGCGGCCGTGAAGGACCGCTCCCTCCTCACCGAAGTCCTGGCCAAGTACGCCCAGCAGATAGTAGTGGCGGTGGACGCCCGCCAGGGGGTGGTTGCCATCGAGGGCTGGCAGGAGGAGACGCCGCTGGCAGCGGTGGAGTTGGTGAGCGAGCTGGCCGGCCTGGGCGTAGGCCGCGTCATCTACACCGATGCCCTCCGCGATGGCACTCTCGAAGGCCCCAACTTCCCCGCCATCGAGAACCTGATGACCAGGGCCAGCGTCCCCGTCATCTACGCCGGCGGCGTCTCCAGCATCGGCGACCTGGCGCGGTTGGCGTCCCTCGGTCTGGAAGGCGCCATCGTTGGCAAGGCACTGTATACCAAGGATCTGGATCTGCGAGAGGCCCTGGAGGTCCTGAGTCAGGCTGCCCGGCCTGAAGGGAGAGTTTCGGCATGACTCAGGTTGCTGACGACCTGCGTGACATCATCAAAGGGACCATCGACGGCCTGATTGGGTTTGTGGAGACCGAGGTCATTCCTCTGGAGCAGAAGTACAAGGACATCCTTGCCGACGAGCGGAAGCTGTTCGGCCCCGATCTCAAACTGGTTCCCGAGATCCAGCAGGCGAGGGCCGATGTCCGGCGCAAGTCCGGCAAGGCGGGCTACTGGGCGATGTTCGCCGCGGAGTCCCTCGGCGGCGGCGGCCTTGGCACCTTAGTGAGCATCCATGTGAACGAGGCGCTGTACAGGAAGTACGGGCCCGGGCACCTCTTGCTGGGCTGGTCCAACGGTTTCATCACTACCCCTCTCATCGCCAGTTTTGTCGATGGCCCCTCCCAGATGTTCACAATAGCCAGCGAGGCCATCCGCAGGGATGTCGTCCCTTCGCTGATAGCGGGCGAAAAGACGATATGCTTCGGGGTCACGGAGCCGGACGCTGGCTCCGACCTCTGGAACCTGAAGACCAAGGCCCGCAAGGTAGGCGACGAGTGGGTGATCAACGGCACCAAGCAGTGGATCACCAACTCGTCCTACGCTGACTATGCGGCGGTGTTTGCGGTCACCGATGAGGAGTCGTTTGCCAAGCACGAGGGCGGCATCACCGGCTTCCTCGTGGACACCAAGCAGCCCGGGGTGGACACCAACACCATTTTCCCGATCATGGGGCATGTATCCAGCGATTGCGGCTCGGTCATCCTGGAGGATGTGCGGGTCAAGGACGAGTACGTCCTGGGGGAGGTGGGACAGGGCTTCCGGGTCACCTTGATGGGCATCTCCGAGGGGCGGCTGTTCTATTCCGGCGGTTGCCTGGGCGTGGCCGAGTGGGCGCTGGACAAAGCCCTGCAGTACGCCAAGGAGAGGAAAACCTTTGGGCGCGCCCTGGCTGACCATCAGGCCATCCAGTGGATGCTGGCGGACAGTGCCATCGATATATTCACCGCCAGGTACGCGACACTGCAAACGGCAGCGCTGGTGGACGAGGAACACCAGCGGGGTGGCAGAGCGCCGATAAAGGAGATATCGATGGTCAAGGCCTATGCGATGGAGATGGCTCAGCGGGTCTGCGACCGGGCCATCCAGATTCATGGAGCCATGGGCCTTTCCGGCGAGATGGGGCTGGAGGAGGCCTTCCGTATCGCCCGCACTTGGCGCATTCCTGACGGCACCTCGGAGATGCAGCGGCGGACCATCGCCCGCCAGCTCCTCAAAGGCGATGCGGTATTCTAGAGTTGGGTGGGCACTAGTCGAGGTGTTGTATACTAAGGACACGGGTATTGAAGACAAGAGGCCCTAGAGGTCCTGAGTCAGGCCGCTCGGCCTGAAAGGAGGTTTCGGCCATGACCCAGGTTGCCGACGAGCTGCGGGACATCATCAAGGGGAGCATCGACGGTCTCATTGGCTTCATTGAGAGCGAGTGCCTTCCCGTAGAGCAAGAGTACAAGGAGATCCTCGAGAACGAGGCAAAGCTGTTCGGTGCGGACGGCAGGCTGGTTCCCGAGATCCGCGAGGCCCGTGACGGGATAAGGAAGAAGTCGGCCAAGGCAGGCTACTGGGCCATGTTCAGCCCCGCATCCATCGGAGGCGGCGAGCTTCCTGCCTTGGTGAGCGTCTACCTCCTCGAGGCCGTGTATAGGAAGTATGGAGCCGGCCGTCTCATGATCGGCCTCGCTAACGGCTTCCTTACTACCCCCCTCGTGGGCGGCTTCGTGGATGGCCCCTCCCACATGTTTGCCCAGGCCAACGAGACCATCAAGACCGACATTGTGCCCTCTCTGTTGGCCGGCGAGAAGACCACCTGTTTCGGTGCCACCGAGCCCGACGCCGGCTCTGACCTGTGGAGCCTGAAGACCAGGGCCCGCA